>JACRAM010000015.1 GCA_016213405.1 Bacteroidota bacterium | reverse complement strand
GACGAAATCCGAACCTTTTTTGAACGGAATTGACCGCCTCGCTATGCTCGGCGGAACGCTCGGGCGCGGCGGAATTCCCCCCACACCCCCCTTCCGCCGCGCCCTCGCTTGAATGCATTTCGGCGAAAAATTGCGACTCCATGAAATAATAATATACCGAAATGGTATATTCCACAATAGTATATATCATGTTAGTATATCTATGTCGAAAAAGTATCAGCCAAAATATCAAAATCTCGTCAAAAAACTCCGCCAAGCTCGCCTAGAGGCCGGATTGACACAGGTTGAAGCGGGAAAGCGATTGAAAAAACCACAGGCGTATATTTCCAAAATTGAGAGAGGCGAGCGTGGCGTAGATGCTGTAGAGTTGGCAGAGTTTGCCAAACTTTACGGAAAATCTATGAACTATTTTGTATAGATTATGAGCATCAAATCTTTTATTGAAAACTGGAAAAGAAAACGGGCTGAGCGCGCAGAAGAACGAAAGCGCATAGAAGCCCTTTTTGATAAGTTTTTACTGGAAACAAAACCTCTAACTCCGAAAGCGTCAAAGCATCCTGAGGCGGCATTGTATCGCCATGCGTGGAAGCGAGCCGTTGCCCTTAGTTATTTATTCGAAAAAACATCAAATTCAGAAAAAAGCGAACTGTATAAAAATTTCGCGCAAATTGCGGCGAAAAAATACTCTCGGGTTGCTCCATCAAGTCTCTACGGGACGGTTTCACTTAGAATGACGCCGGAAGCTATGATGAAGTTATTAGAAAAAGAACAGAGAATGCTTCTTGCTGACATATCAGATGATACATTTTCTGAAAAGTTTGATATGAAAGTATAAAAATTATGGAATGGATCCTTGTAATCATAGGTTTGTTTTTACTCTTCGGAATTGTCTCGTGGATACGAGACGCTTTTGCAGATGCGAAATCGTATCGGAAATTAAAGCCAGAACTCGACGCACTTAATAGCGAAAAAGAGAAATTTGCCAAAGAGAAAGAAGATACATACCAACACATTGAGAAGATTACGCGTCAGCGTTCGATGGGATTCCCGTGGCTTGCTGAAGCATTTGCAGATTACTTTGCATTAAGAGACGGGAAACTTGAAAAATATCTCACATATAAAAGTCATCCTGCGTATACTGCCGCAGAAGCAGTACGGCAAACAAAAAAAGAAAAACGAGAACTCGTAAAGGAGAATAAAATCCTCACATATAAAATTTCATATTTCACCAAATTATTTCCATGGCTTGAGGATTTAATTGCGATAGACGAGAACGAATATATCCCCGTTGAGGTTGGAGTACCCGAAGAAGAGGGCGAGGAAGAGGATTCTGTTAAGAAACTCCTTACACAAGAAGAATATCGAGCACTCCCATCGGTAGAAAGAAATCAGCTCGCGTTAGATCGTTATCTAAAAAGCCGCAATAAATCGAAATGGGCTATTGGCCGAGATTACGAAATGTATGTTGGTCACCTATATGAGCACGATGGGTATTCAGTTGAATACAAAGGGATTATAGATGGCTTTGAAGATTTGGGACGAGATGTCATTGCAAAAAAAGAAAATGAAACTTGCATCATACAATGTAAGCATTGGGCACAGTATAAAGATATTCATGAAAAGCATATTTTTCAGCTATTCGGTACAACAATGGAATACTGGATACAACATTTCGGCGGCAAGAAGCACACTTTCAGTGAGTTCTCAAAACTACTTAATGAACACAGGCTACGTCCTATTTTCTTCACTTCAACAACCTTGTCTGACAAAGCAAAAGAAATGGCAGCCGCGTTGAATATTGAAGTAGTAGAAAACCATCCGCTTGGCGAGTTCCCCAGAATAAAATGCAATCTAAATTTGGACGAATTTGGAAAGCGGACAAAGATTTACCATTTACCAATGGACCAACAATACGATCGTACTATTGTCGGCAATCGTGAGGGAGAATTTTATGCTTTTACTGTGAAAGAAGCGGAGGATGCTGGTTTTAGAAGAGCATTTCGGCATAGATTTGGAAATAAGAAATAATCAGGGAGTTTTTTGTGCGCGCACTGGGTGGGTGGGGCAAGCACAATACCATTTTGTATCTTGCCATTCAATCTTGATACAATGGTAAGGTAAGGTTCTTTTTTGGAGTCGCAATTTTTCGCCGAAATGCATTCAAGCGAGGGCGCGGCGGAAGGGGGGTGTGGGGGGAATTCCGCCGCGCCCGAGCGTTCCGCCGAGCATAGCGAGGCGGTCAATTCCGTTCAAAAAAGGTTCGGATTTCGTC
>JACRAM010000014.1 GCA_016213405.1 Bacteroidota bacterium | reverse complement strand
ACATTTTTACCGCAGAGTTCGCTGAGGTTTTACGCAGAGAACCGCTGAGAATACAAGATTGCATTTTCTCTGCGGCTCTCCGCGTGTTGTTTTCTCTGTGTTCTCTGCGGTTAATTGCTTTTCTGCGTAACATCAGTTAATAATAAACCTCAATGCCATGGTACTAAACAGGTTTATCTTTTTAGTGAACTGGTTTCCAAATTCAGTAAACAATTTTACCTTTTTACCAAACCGGTTTATCTTTTCAGTGAACGGGTTTGTCTTTTCAGTGAACCGGTTTACTTTTTTAGTGAAATAGTTTACTTATTTTCTAAAACAGATAATCCCTTTTCTGTCACAAATAATCCTTTTTCTGTCACAAATAATCCTTTTTCTGTCACGGATAATCCTTTTTTTGTCACGGATAATCCTTTTTCTGTCACGGATAATCCCTTTTCTGTAACAAATAATCCATTATCTGAAACAAATAACCCTTTATCTGTCACGGATAATCCTTTTTCTGTAACAGATAATCCTTTATCTGAAAATCCGCATACAAAATATGACGCTTGTCAGGTTTTGTAATAAATAATAAATGTTTTTTTATAACACAAAACGTAATCGGTGTAATCTCTTTTTTTCGAAAATCGGTGTAATCCCTGTATAGCATTCGATGAATTCAAAAGACAACCTCCCCAAAAACCTTTATCCCGTAGGAAATAATTCCAACGGGATTTATCTCGGTTTCGATATAGGTTCTATTTCATTAAACACAGTAATCATTGACAAGAAAGAAAACATCAAGACGCGTTTCGGTCTTGATGCTGACCAAAGCGTCAGCATTCTTGAAAATTATTACGACCTCTGTCACGGGCAGCCATTTTTGATGCTCCGGAAAAGGTTGACAGACCTTTTGTCGAGATACGAAACGGAACAATTCCAACTTATCGCTATCACCGGAACGGGCGGAAAACTGGCTGCTGAACTTATTGGCGGGCAATTCATCAACGAGATTATCGCGCAATCAAAATCTGTTTCCAGACTTTTTCCCGAAGCCAAAACAATTATTGAAATGGGCGGAGAAGATTCCAAACTCATCTTTATGGATAAAGGAGCGGAAGCCGAATTTTCTTCTCTCGCAGATTTCACCATGAACAGCATTTGCGCGGCAGGCACGGGTTCTTTTCTCGATCAGCAGGCAAAACGGATTGGTGTTTCTATTGAAAAAGAATTTGGCGAGCTGGCTCTTAAATCCATCAAGCCACCGCACATAGCAGGGCGTTGCAGTGTTTTTGCCAAGAGTGATATGATTCATCTTCAGCAAATCGCCACGCCTGTTCATGATATTGTTGCCGGATTATGTTTTGCGGTTGCCAGAAATTTCAAAAGCAACCTGGCAAAAGGAAAAGACCTTGCTACGCCTATTGTTTTTCAGGGCGGAGTGGCTGCCAATGCCGGAGTGGTTCATGCGTTTAAAGAAATTCTTAAACTAAAAGAAGGTGAACTTATCATTCCTGAACATCATGCTTCGATGGGCGCGCTTGGAGCAATTTTTTATGTGATGGAATCTCCCGATGGAACAGTTCCTTTTAAAGGCATCAGCGATCTGGAAAGTTACCTGATGCAATCCAATGGCAACAGCACCGGGCTTCCTGTGTTGAAAGAATCTGCCGCAACACTTGACAAATCAGTTTCATTCAACTTAAACGGACAATCCAATTATCCTGTCTATCTGGGAATTGATGTGGGCTCGCTCAGCACCAATGTTGTTTTGATAGATGATGATAATAAAGTTGTTGCAAGAAGATATTTGCCTACGGCAAGTCGTCCGCTCGAAGCGATTAAAAAAGGATTGCAGGAAATTTATGAAGAAGTGGGAACAAGAGTGGTGATTAAAGCTGCGGGAACAACCGGTTCGGGGCGTTATCTCACAGGAGATTTTATCGGAGCGGATATTATTCAAAATGAAATCACCGCTCAGGCAACGGCTGCCATTGCGTATGACCCGACTGTAGATACTATTTTTGAAATTGGCGGTCAGGATTCTAAATTCATAAGCATCGAGAATGGAGTAGTGGTGGATTTTGAAATGAATAAAGTTTGCGCTGCCGGCACCGGTTCTTTTCTCGAAGAGCAGGCAGAAAAGTTAGATATTAATATTATTGAAGAGTTCGGAACTCTGGCATTGAATTCCGAAAAGCCGACTTCGCTGGGTTGCAGATGCACGGTTTTCATTGAATCTGATTTGAATGCGAACCAGCAGCGCGGAGAGAAAAACACAAACCTTGTTGGCGGACTGGCTTATTCCATTGTAAATAATTATTTACAAAAAGTGGTGGGCAGCAGAAAAGTAGGGGAGAAGATTTTTTTTCAGGGAGGTGTTGCAAATAATAAAGGAGTGGTTGCCGCTTTTGAACAAGTAACGGGAAAACCTATAATCATTCCGCCCAACTTTGATGTTACAGGAGCAATCGGCATGGCAATACTCGCCCGCGAAAAAGTTCAGGAAACCAATCAGACAAAATTCAAAGGGTTTGATGTGAGAAATGCTTCTTTCACGTTGGATAAATTTACCTGTAAGGATAAAGATTGTAAAGACCTCTGCGAAATAAGAATGGTGAAAGTAAAAGGGGAGAAGAAACCTTTTTGTTATGGCGGAAGATGTGAGAAATATGAAATGAGCGACCGGAAGAAACAAACGGATGACACGCCTAACCTGTTTGAAGAACGGGAAAGAATGTTGCTGGGCGATTATGATGAAGAGAAGAACAAAGGCGGCATTTCCATTGGCATTCCGAGAGAATTGGTTTTGTATTATCAGGAATTTCCTTTCTGGAGAACCTTCTTTACTGAACTTGGTTTTCAGGTGGTTCTTTCAAAACATTCCGACCGTGCGCTGGTAACCAAATCGCTTGAAATAATTAATTCCGAAACTTGTTTGCCGATAGAAATAGTGCACGGACATATCTTAGACCTTCTGAATAAAAATGTGGACCATGTTTTTGTTCCTTTCGTTGTAAATGTAAAACCTGCCGCAGATAATCCTACTTCCAATTGCAATTGTCCCTGGATTCAAACTTATCCTTTCATGGTGCGCGCTGCGCTGGCATCTCATCCGAATAAAGATAAAATGCTTGTCCCTGCTCTTCATCCCCGTTTCTTCGACATGGTTTTTGTGAAAGACATGACTGACTTTATGAAGAAGCAATTCGGCACGGATAGCAAAGCAGTAAAGAAAGCATTGTATCTCGCTCAGGAAAAACAAACTGCTTTTGAAAAATCACTTACTGTTCGCGGCAGTGAAATCCTGAACAACCTTCCCACAGACAAAGAGGCAATGGTTATTTTAGGAAGAGCATACAATTCAGGCGACCCTGAACTTAATCTGCGGTTGGTGGAAAAGCTGATTAACCTGAATGTGCTTCCTATCCCGCTTGATTTTCTTCCCTTGAATGAAGAAAACATATTTGAAGATTTTCCGAATATGTATTGGCCCGGAGGAAGAAAAATACTTGCCGGTGCAAAGATAATTGCGAAAACTGAAAACATGTATGGAGTTTATACCAGCAATTTCCGTTGCGGTCCTGATTCTTTCCTTTCACATTTTGTTACTGAAACCCTGAAAGGCAAACCTTCCATTCAGATTGAGATTGATGAACATTCGGCTGATGCCGGATTAATTACACGGCTGGAAGCTTTCCTTGACAGCATCCGGAAAAAAGGAAGAAAAACTTCTAAGGTTAAAAGTAATATCTCTAAAAACTTTAAACAGGCGACTCCTACCAAAGACAGAGTATTGTATTGGCCCTATATGCACGATGGTTCTTACATAGCTGCGGCTGCTGCCCGAAGCTGCGGGATAGAATCTTATTCCCTGCCGGTTCAAACGAATGCTGACCTTGATATCGGAAGAAAATATACTTCATCCAAAGAATGTTTTCCGATGATCTGCACTACGGGTTCATTCATAAAGAAGTTGCAGGAACCGGGAGTTGATCCGAAGAAAGTAAGTTTCTTTATGCCCGACCACAATGGTCCGTGCCGATTTGGACAATACAATCAGTTGCAGAAAATTATTTTCGATCGTTTGAATCTGAAAGATGTGAAAATAGTTACTCCTTCCAACGATGGTTCTTATTCTGATATTACTCCGGGCAACGGCTCTAAGTTTCGGATGAACGCATGGAAGGGCTTTGTTGCTTTTGATATGATCCGCAAGCTTCAGCAGCAATACCGTCCGTATGAGAAAAGGAAAGGAGATACGGATAAAGTTTATCATGATTCACTGAACAGTATTGTAATAAATGTGGAGAACAATGCCAAAGGATTAGTAAAAGTTCTGGAAGAATGCGGGAAGAAGTTCAAAGCAATAGAAGTGTTGAACATTCCGCGCAAGCCGGTTGTATCTATTGTAGGAGAAATTTTTATGCGGGACAATCGTTTTTGCAGCGGAAACATTGTAAAAAGATTAGAAGCATTGGGAGCAGAAACGCTGATGGCTCCGTTCTCAGAATGGTTTGTTTATTCCACGTACCGTTATACCCGCGACAGCAAATGGAAAGGTGACTACATGGGAATTCTGAAATCGAAAATACAAGAGTATGCTCAGCACGCATCGTATAAAAAACTTTTTCATGCAGTGGAAGAACTGGTAGATGCTGAAAAAGATATTACGCTTGAAACCATGCTTGAATTAACCGCTCCGTATGTACATAAAGATTACGATGGCGACCCTGTTATGGCAATAGGCAGCGCTTCTGCTCTTACAAAGAAAGGCGTTTCAGGTATCTGCAATGTGTTGCCTTTTACCTGCATGCCCGGTAATTTGATTTGTTCCATTGCGGGCGTATTCCGAAAAGACCATAACAACATTCCCTGGGTGGATTATGCATATGATGGGCAGGAAGATGCTTCCATTGAAACCCGATTGCAGGCATTTATGTATCAGGTGAAAGAATATCAGCAAAGAGAAAACGGCAATGGTTTGGTTTCTGTTTTATCCGAAGAAAAGAACATGGAAAGAGTGGGGGTTTTGCAGGAATAAGGTTTTTCCCAGAATTAAAACCTGTTATAAGTTCTTCATGGAGGTGAAAAATTAAAAGGTTAAAACTTTGTCGCTGTCCACTACCCAGTTTGTGAGTTCTTCCATTGTGCTGATTTCTGCTCCTTCAATGAGGGGTACATTTTTGAGTCCGCGAGCTTCGGCACAACTTCCGCAGATTTTTACTTTGGCTTTTTTGGTGATGGCAAGTTTCAACATTCGCTCAATGTTGTAATAACCGTTGGGAGTTATTTGATTGGCTATTGCACAGTTGGCTGCGTCTGCCATCAGAAAAATTCTGACTTCAACTGTTTCATGGTCTTTGCCCAATTGGTTTGCTATACGCAAGGCGTTGTATGCTTTTTCATTTCCGTAGGACGGTTCATTAATTAAGATTAGGATTTTCATTGCTATTTATTATTATTGATTTTTTATTGCTTTTATTACAACAAATCCCCCTTTGTCAAAACCGATTTGTGGTTGTTCGATTTCATTATTGCTTTTTGTTGATTCTTGCCAATCGTCAGGAGTGCAACAAGCGCAAGGAGTATTTTCTTTAGTTTCATTTGTTAATGTTTGCCAGTATTGAAATTGTGTGAATCCGGTTTTTTTCAGAAGTGATGTTATTTCTTTAGTAGAATGAAAATGTGCCTCTTTATAAAACACATTAGTGAATTTTTTTAGCATATATATTTTCCCGAGTGTGCTATTCTTATTAATCAGTCCGATAATAATTTCTCCTTTAGGTTTCAAAATGCGGTAAACTTCTGAAAATGCTTTTGGAATATCAGGTAGAAAACAAACGGTTGTTGTCATCAGTGCAAAATCGTAGGATTCATTTTCTATCGGCAATTTTTCGGCAACAGCTTTTAAAACATTTATTCCCTTTTGTTCTGCAAATTGGAGCATATTTTGAGATGGTTCTACTCCGAATTTTATGTTTAATAGTTGTGCAAATCTGCCCGTGCCAACTCCTATTTCAATTCCAATTTTATTTTTCGGAATGGCTTTTCTCAATGCAAGAATTTCGGATTGATATTGGCTTGCGTGTTGTTCAAACCAGTTATCATATTCCAGTGTGTATTGGTCAAATGCTGATATGTTTTTTTCGACAATCATTTACTTATCGGAATAACCTTTATCAATCCAATCAGTTTTTAAATTATGAGAAAGATTCAAAAGTTTGTGATTTGTAAATTTCATTTCATTGAGCAATTGAAAAGCGGGCCGAATGTTTGGACAGTGTTCAAACGGACAGCAACCGCAATAAATAACAATGTCTGCGTCTTTGGGGAGTTTTGTTAATTCTTTTTTCAGATTTTCAATTCCTTCTTTTGCATTTGCTGCTCCTATTTCTTTTGAGCCTTTTATTCCACCGCCAAAACCGATGCTCAAAAGAATGGGCTTCTTAACTATTTGCATCATTCAGGATTTTAGCAAGGTCGGCAGGGTTTATCAATTGTTTTTCTGTCCAAGATTCATTTCCATTTTGAAAAGGGAATTTAGTAAATGCGAAAGCAATGATTGTTATTGCAAATAGAATAATGAATGAGTTTTTTTTATTTTTCATTTTTGAAATTGCTTTTTAATTCATATTAAATCCTAAAAATGCACTTGAAATAAGAACAATGATTGCAAACACGAGGCATATTTCGCAGAGTTTTTTTCTGCGCTTGCGGAGTTTGAAAAAATTTGCTTCAATAGTAACATCAGGTAATACATTTTTGGTAAATCCGCTGAACATCTTTTTAATTTCGGGATTGATTTTGTAAAATATGATAATCATAATGGCGAGCATTCCAAACACAAAAACAAGTTTTATTAATCCCGCTGTCATTGCAATAGTTGAAACTTCTTTGAAAGCTCCGTGAAAAAAATAATAATTCAACGGCATTCCGAAACCTGTAATGAATAATGTGGTGATGAAAAAAATACAGTAGGGTGCGTTGCCCTGCAAAGTGTCTTCCACTACTTTATCCAGTTCATAAAATAGTTTAGCACCGTATTGACTTCTGCTGTTGACAAGATTTCGGTTGTAAAATGGCGCTGCTGCACATCCGACCAATGCAATATTGTGCAGCGCCAATAATAGCGAATGAATGAGTTGTTCCATTGTGATATTTTTTTATAAAATGTGTAAGGATTTCATATTATTCTTTCATTAATGTCCGGCAACCAGTAGTATCATTACGGTCATCATCGCCACCATCATTACTCCCATTGCAATGCCCATTCCTTTCATCATTTTCTTTTTATCTTTCTTTTGTTCATCGTGTTGGTGGTTCATATCTACCATTCCGTGCATGGGGCACATCATCATATCCATTTTATGTTCTGATGAAGAAGATTTTTTTTGAATTAACTCCATTCCGCATTTAGGACATTTGCCCGGTTTGCTGGATTGTATTTCAGGGTGCATGGAACAGGTGTAAATAATGGTGTCTTGCTTTGTGGAATCGCTGACATTTTTATTTTGCCCCATTGCAGGAACTGCCGCAAACATGAAAATTGTTAATACGGGCATTAGTAATATCCGGTTTTTCCTTTTCATGATAGTATTATTTATCAGTTCAGCAATCATTTCCATTTAGTGCGTGGGATGGTGGATGTGCTGCTGATGCAAAGAAGTGATCATTGCCGTGCAATCGTTACCGTTAATAGTGCAATCCATTGTTGAATTGTTTTCGTTCATCATGCCACCACCATTCATCATGCCTCCGCCAGAACTCATGCTGCTGTGGCAGGTGTTATAATTGTCCATCATCATGGAATCTTGATGATGATACATGCTGTCGCAGTAGTGCATCATGGCAATGCAATGAGTGGAATCTACCATGAAATGATTGTACCAATAGTTCAGTGAATCATTATCCGTCTTTGCATTGGTGTATGCTGTACGCATTCCTGCAATGGCGGCAGTAACATCTGTTGAATCTGTTGTTGCGACTTGTGTTTCTTTTGTGCAGGACGTAATAAGCAGGGCAAATGCGCTGCTTATCAGAATTGTTTTGATTTTCTTTTTCATAGTGTTTGTTTTTTATTGTTAATTATTATTTTTCATTCATTAGAGAACCTGTATGTATCAAGCTTACATCTTTTTAAGAATTTCATGTTGGTTTTTTAGATTTGCCATAAGCACTTCCCGCATAATATGGCAAGCAGTGGATACTTTTTTTGAGGAGAGTTTATAATAATTATTCAACCCTTCTTTTCGTTGAATTAAAATTCCTTTGCTGGTCATGGAAGATAGATGTTGAGAAAGATTGGATTTTGCTCCGCCAATTATTTTAAGCAGTTCTCCAAACGACATTTCTTTGTTTTTAAGAATGTCAATAATTTCTATTCGTGTTGGATGTCCTAATGCCTTGCAGATATTAGCATGAAGCGAGTAAATTTTTTTATCTTTCATTGGTCCGTATGTTTAATAGTTCGCAAATATACGAACTATTACATTGTTGACAACAGGATGGGGGGATTATTTTGGCATATCCTTCATTGACAGGTTCCTGCCAAGGAAGAGTTAATGCTAAAGACCGTAAACTTCTTTGTAGAAGTGTTTTTACTTAACCAGAGAAATATTTCCCTTTTTCGAAATCTTGATTCCATCCACAATCTCCACGTCAAGATAGTAAGCGTACACTTCGGTATCACCCTTGTTGGTTTCTTTCAGTAAACTCGAGTTGTACACACCGCCCCATTTAAATGCAGAGTCATTTGTTTCATATACTTTTTCTCCCCATCGGTTGTAAATCACCAGATGTAATGTTTTGATGCATTCGGGAATGCCGTAATAAATCTGCAATGAATCATTTTCTCCGTCTACATTTGGTGAAAAAGCATTTGGCAAATAAAGAGTTCCGGCTTTAGAGCAGAGTTCAACAAAAACAGTAACACAGGCAGTATCCTGACAGCCATTTGCATCGTAAACTGTAACGCAGTAAATAGTTGTAGCCACGGGAGAAACTGTAATGTTTGCTCCTGTCATGCTGTTATCCCACACATAAGTTGTTCCACCGCCCGCAGTAAGATTGGTGCTTTGCCCCTGCGTGATAGTGATGTTCGGGCTTGTTGTAGCTGTCGGATTAGGATTTACTGTGAGATTTGTTGAAGCAGTATCAGTGCAAGTGCCTGCATAAGCAATGACAGAATAAGTTCCTGCAGTTGTCGGATTGATAACGCTGGTTGTTTCTCCTGTGCTCCAGAAATAAGTTTGTCCGCCCGAAGCAGTGATGGTAGCCGCACTTCCCTGACAAATGCCGATGCCAGAAATAGTTGCCGTTGGTGATGAAATGACACTCACCGTAATAGTTGCCGTATCGCTACATGTTCCGTTGCTTGCTATAACTGTATAAGAGGTTGTTGCGTTAGGAAAAACAATAATGGATATTCCTGTTGCACCACTGTTCCATGCGTATGTATTTCCTCCTGATGCAGTAAGAGTGGTACTATCTCCCGAACAAATTGATGGTGATGTTGCTGTAACCGATGCCGAAGGAGCGGGAGAAACATTCACCGTGGCGGTTGCTGTATCAGAACAGCTCCCCGCAGAAACAATCACGGAATAATTTCCTGCCGTTGAAACATTGATGGAAGAAGTAGTTTGTCCGCTTGGAATCCATGAATAATTTACTCCGCCCGAAGCGGTGAGTGTAGTAATTTGTCCTGCACAAATAGTAGTGTTGCCCGCAATCGCAGCAGTTGGAGGAGGAAGAACAGAAACGGTAACAGTATCCGTATCGCTGCAAATGCCGGTGGAAGAAACAACGGTATAAGTGGATGTGACAGTCGGAGTAATTGTAATGCTTGTTGTTGTTGAACCTGTGCTCCACGAATAAATATTTCCGCCTGATGCAGTGAGCGTGGTGGCATCTCCTGAGCAGAGCAAAGTGTTTCCTGAAACAGAAACGGTTGGAGTAGGGGAGACATTTACAGTAATGCTTGTTGTATCAGCACAAGTACCTGAAGAAACAATTACGGAATAAGTTGCAGTTGCGGTTGGAGTAATTGTAATAACATTTGTTGTGGAGTTATTTGTCCACGAATAAGTTGAGCCGCCTGCTGCGGTGAGCGTTGTATTGCTGCCGCTGCAAATGTTAGCATTTCCTGTTATGGAAGCTGTGATGCTTGAACTTACTGTAACAATTACTGAAACAGTATCAGCGCAGGTTCCCGATGAAGCAATTACTGAATAGGAAGAAGTGGAAGTTGGAGAAACAGTAATGGAAGAAGTGGTGGCTCCGGTTGACCACGAATAATTATTTCCTCCCGATGCACTGAGCAAAGCATTTCCACCGGGACAAATGGTGGTGGCTCCCGTAACAGTTGCCGTGATATTGTTTGTAATGGTAATAGAGATGCTGGTAGTATCAACACAAGTGCCCGATGATGCAATAACGGAATAAGTTGTGTTGCTGGTTGGAGAAACGGTTATTGCCGATGTGGTAGCGGTGGTGCTCCAGGAATAACTGCTTCCTCCCGATGCAGTGAGAGTAGTGGTGCTTCCCGGACAAATAGTTGTGTTGCCTGAAATAGATGCAGTGATTGCGCTTGTTACATTCACCGTAACGCTTGCGGTATCGGCACAACTTCCGCTTCCGACAAAAACTGAATACGTTGTGGTAGTTGTTGGAGAAATATTTATTGCTCCTGTTGTTGCTCCTGTTGTCCAGGAATAATTTCCTCCGCCCGAAGCGGTGAGTGTTGTATTTCCTCCTGAACAAATAGTTGTATTTCCTGAAATGCTTGCCGTAACGGATGAATTCACCGTAACGATAACCGTATCATTCGTGTTTCCGCAGGAAGAAGTAACCGTCACAACATACGTGGTTGTTGAAACAGGAGTTGCCACAGGGTTTGAAATATTCGGATTGCTCAGCCCGGCAACAGGTGACCATGCATATCCTGTTCCGCCTGATGCGCTGAGTGTTGTACTGGATCCATTACACATGGTGACATCCGGCCCGACAGAAACAACTGGAGATGAAACAACAGATACAATCACCGGCTGATGGTAGGTGCCAGGACATGTGCCTACATAATATGTATAAGTGCCGACAGCAAGCACAGTTGTTGTGTAGGTGGTTCCGGTTCCTAAATTATTTCCTGCAACTAATTGATCATACCATATGATGGTAGTTCCGCCCGGAACTGTTCCGCTCAGTGTTGCAGTAAGCGTAGCAGCTTGTCCAGCACATATTGTAACATTTGGAGAATTGATAATGAAATTTGTTACGCTTGCATTATTTGTTCCCGCTCCTCCTTTGGTTGCTCCGTTGGGAATAAATTCTGTGAGTCCGTTAGAATTTGTCGTGCCATTTGCTCCGCCATTTGAAGTTCTTATTGGTGCGCCAGTTGAAATTGCAATATAACCACCACCACCACCACCACCAGGTCCTTCAGCTTCCCAAACATTCCCACCGTTTGAAAAATAAAAACCTCCTTTGACGATAATCTGATTGCCTCCTGTTCCTCCGTTTGCAGAGATTGATATTCCGGAAATAGTTCCAACGGAATTTACAACGATTGTTCCGCCTGCTCCGGCACCCCCGGCACCATCTCTTCCTGCAAAACTGCTTGAAGCAGG
Source organism: Bacteroidota bacterium (assembly GCA_016213405.1). Classification (NCBI taxonomy): domain Bacteria; kingdom Pseudomonadati; phylum Bacteroidota; species Bacteroidota bacterium. The sequence goes on along the minus strand of JACRAM010000014.1, from coordinate 7,149 downwards.
AGTTCCAGTACTATTCACACCGTTATTTCCGTTGGAAAGAAGTTGTCCGGCACCTGAAACAGTTCCATAGCTCATGATGTAAAGAAGAGCGCCACCATTGCCACCGGCTCCTCCCTCGTTATCACTCTGTTCGCCAGAGCCACCGCCACCACCAAGAAATAATTTTCCGGTAGAATAGTCCAGCGGTCTTCCTCCGCAGCCGCCCCATGACCTTCTGCTGTCTCCTCCCCAAGATGCATTGTTAGGTCCAGTTGTAGTGGCATTCTGGTTGCAGCTTCCGCAATTTCCGTTAAAACCATAACCGCCTTGTCCGCCACCAGAAGAAGTCTGAGCGGAAAAACCGGCATACTGAAGATTCCATGCCAGATTCCAATTTGGTCCTGAATTATCAGGATTGCCATGTCCGTTCCAAAGAGAGGTATCACCTGCATTTGCACCTCCACCTCCACCGCAGTCATGGTCATTTCCACCACCGCCACCATTTGCCGGAGCGCCTTTTCCATATTTTCCTCCATAAATATTATAATCACTTTGGTAACCTACTATACCTTCTCCTTTTTCTGCTCCAAAGCCAGGATCTTTATATGCGGCTTCATTGGCTCCGAAAGTTGACTGGTTTTCAAGCAATGCTCCGCCTCTGAATCCTTTTCCTATTATATCAATAATGCCACCTGCGTTTATTGTTGTATTATTTTCAACTTCTATGGCACAAATTCCCCCTATGGTTCCGTTCCATGCATCGCAGGTTATAGAACCCCCATTGTTAATCGTGAGAGAGGAGTAACGCGGAACACGAACTACAGCAACTCTTCCTGCTGAAGTGTAATTATTTGTAAGCGGGCAATCAAGTGTAATGCTTGTTCCGCTTGGAATGCTGTACACTTCAGCAAATTCCCAGTTGCCGCAATTGCCATAATTGGAAATAATTCCCCAACTGCTGTCTCTGGGCCAGGCAAAAGGATCCCATTGATTAGAATCCCTGGCGCTAATTGTAGATCCCTGAATTTGAATAATCATTATTAAATCTCCGGGGGCAAGATTACCGGAAAATCTTCCGTTAGTGTTTAATGTACTGTTCGCTACTGTGATGGTGGTTGCGCCCGCTGCTGCGTTTGCGGTGAGAGAAGTGTATTCATTCACAACCGTATTGGTAGTAATGGCAGGGGGTGTTCCATTCTTGCCGCGCTGTGCAAATACTGTATTGCTCCAAAAGAGAGTAGAAAAAAAGATGAGCAGGAAAAGAAATAAGCGGATAGACTTCATGGGGATAAATTTCATTGGCAAAATAACAAATAATTTTTGAAGAATTGAAATTCAGTTTTACAACTGACTTATAGATGCAAAAAGCAGACAAAAAGTTGCAGCAGTAAGTTGAAAAATATCCCAGCGTTTTCAGCATTGACCGGTGACCTGAGCCTTTGCAAAAAGTTTTGTTGTATATTTGAAATGCAGTTTTCCGTTTTCGGCTGAACGCTACATCGGGCAGCGGCAAATCTTTAAATTAATGCAAACAACAAAAAATATATTACTCGTACGACCCTCTAACTTTGTTTTCAATACCGAGACGGCAGCATCAAACGCTTTTCAGATTAATGTGAATGACAGCGAAGTTGCTGTGAAACAAAAAGTGTTGGCTGAATTTGAAGCCTTTGCAGCAACGCTTAAAACAAAAGGGGTAAATGTTTTTATTTTTGACGATACACCTGTTCCTCAGAAACCCGATGCGATTTTTCCGAACAACTGGGTAACATTTCACAATGATGGAACTGTTATTCTTTATCCCATGTGTGCGCAGAACAGGCAATATGAAAGACGTCCGGATATTATTGATAAATTAAGACAAAACTTCACAATAAATAAGGTTGTTGACCTTTCTCATTACGAAAAAGAAAAAAGATTTTTAGAAGGAACGGGCAGCATTGTTTTTGACCACAGCAATACAATCGCCTATACTTGTTTGTCTCCACGCACAGACAAAGAACTTTTTATTAAGGTTTGCGATGTCTTGCATTACAACCCTGTTTTTTTTCATGCACATGATAAAGGCGGAAAAGAAATTTATCATACCAATGTAATGATGTGCATTGGTGAAAAATTTGCTGTCGTTTGCTTAGACAGCATCACAGACAATAAAGAAAAGAAACTTGTTACTCAATCCCTCACAAAAACAGGACGCCAGTTGATTGACATCTCGTTTGAACAGATGAACAACTTTGCCGGCAACCTGCTTGAAATTCAGACCAACGGGAATAAAAACATTGTAGCGTTATCTCAAACTGCATTTGACAGTTTGAAGTCAGAACAGAAAAGCGAGATTGAAAAGTTTTGCGAACTGGTGCCTCTTTCCATAAAGACAATTGAAACTATAGGAGGAGGAAGTGCAAGATGCATGATTGCAGAAATATTCAGCCCATCCTAAACCCCGTAGGAAATAATTCCAACGGGGTAAATCCTTCCCGAAGGGAAGGACTTGTAGAACTAAACTCCCCCTTCCCTTCGGGAAGGGGTTGGGGGATGGGTTTTTACTTCAAAAGTTTTTTCTTAGTGATGAAATCGCTGAGGATTTCTTCAAGATCGGGTTTGCCTATTTCCTGTAGATTGTAATCAACTTTTGTAGATGGTTTGTTTATTTTAATGAGCCGTTGCAAATCAATAGGCGTGGCAATCACCACAGAATCACAGTCGGTATTGTTTATTGTTTTTTCAAGGTCTTTAATTTGTTCTTCACCATAACCCATGGCAGGCAGCAAAGTGCCTATGTTGGGATAGGTTTTGAATGTGCCGGCAAGTTTTCCTACTACAAAAGGTCTGGGATCTACCAGTTCTTTTGCTCCGTATTTTTTAGCGGCAACAGTGCCGGCACCCAACTTCATTTCACCATGAGTTAGGGTAGGACCATCTTCCACAACCAAAACTCTTTTTCCTTTGATGACTTCCGGATGGTGCACAGTTAGCGGTGAAGCGGCATCTACAACAATTGCATTGGGATTCACCTTCGCAATGCTTTCTCTAACCGTCTGAATATTTTCGGGCGAAGCGCTGTCAATTTTATTAATGACCACTACATCGGCAAGGCGCAGTGTGGCTTCTCCGGGATAATAATTTAATTCATTGCCCGGGCGGTGCGGGTCGGTAACGGTAATCATCAGGTCGGGCTTAAAAAAAGCAAAGTCATTGTTTCCTCCATCCCAAAGGATAATATCGGCTTCTTTTTCCGCTTCGCGAAGAATGGCTTCATAATCCACGCCCGCATAAATCACATTGCCACGCGTCACATGCGGTTCGTATTCTTCCATTTCTTCAATGGTGCAATTATGTTTTTTAAGGTCAGCAACAGTGGCAAACCGCTGAACCTTTTGGGCAACAAGATTTCCATAGGGCATAGGATGGCGCACGGCAACCACTTTCAGTCCTTTTGCAAGTAATATTTCTGCAACACGCCTCGAGGTCTGGCTTTTGCCGCATCCGGTGCGAACAGCGCCAACGGCAACAATAGGCTTCTTGCTTTTCAACTGAGTTTTTTCAGGTCCCATCAGCATAAAATCAGCCCCTGCTGTGTTCACAATGGCGCTGGTGCTCATTACTTTCTGGTAGGGAACATCGCTGTAGGCAAACACGCAGATGTCCACATTGAATTTCTTGATCAGCTGAACGAGTTCATCTTCCGCATGAATGGGAATACCTTTCGGATATAGTTTTCCAGCCAGTTTTGCAGGATATTTTCTTCCGTCAATATCCGGAATCTGGGCGGCTGTAAAAGCCACCACATTGAATTCCTTGTTATCCCTGAAATACATGTTGAAGTTGTGGAAGTCTCTTCCTGCTGCTCCGAGGATCAATACATTTTTCTTTTTGGTTGCCATAAAACGAAGTGTATATTATTATTTTTCGGGCAAATATATTACTTTTTGTTACTGTTCGGGTTTTCCCCCTTTGAGGAGTCTGTCCCGAGCTTGTGGAGGGAGGGATTAAGGGGGGATTGTTTGGGCGCGTCCCAATGGAAACCACAAAGGGACTTTTAAAAACTATCCTTTTAGCAGCGGGTTTCGGGTCTTTTACAGCAGGTTTCGTGTCTTTTACAGTGAGTTTCGTGTCTTTTACAGTGAGTTTCGGGTCTTTTACAGCAGGTTTCGTGTGTTTAGCAGTGGAAGCCCCCTCCCTTCCTCCCCCATTAGGGGAGGAGAAAGGATTTTGGAAGAGTTCTACAAGGGATTTCCCATGAATTTTCAGGAATATAGGATGGTTTTGATGGTTCCCTTCGGACCTATGGTCGCAAGCTATGCTTGTGCTCAGGGTAAACTAGACATCTTTCATAATTCAAATAAGAAAAAAATATCTGCCACTAAATCACTAAAACACGAAAGAAACACTAAAAATTCTTTTGTGAAATTTTGTGTCTTTGTGTTTTTGTGGCATAAAATGAATTATGAAAGAAATCTACTGGCTCACCACAGGTTTAGTGGCATTGTATTTGGTAATTCTTACGCTGAATCAAAACAGAACAACCCCCTAACCCCCTTTGGTAAGGGGGAATAAAAAATAAAACATCATGAAACCAGAAAACAAAAATTACGGTTGCTCGCAGCAGGATTTGTACAGTGTGCTGAATACGCTGTGGGATAATTATCTTGAAGACCTTGCAGACTTTACGGCATACAAGCAAAGTTATACGGCTGCGAAAGCAACGGCAGCAAAACTTGCCATAAAAAATGCGAAGAAGATGCCTGATGACCAGGCGCGCGGGTCGGAGGCGGAACAGTTGCGGCTCGATGTGGCGGATGCGGCTGATGCGGTGATAGGAAATTTTTTGCAGACGAAGGGGTATATAAATGGTGTGTTTGCGGAGAAGAAGAGGAAGGCGAATTATGAAGAGGCGGGACAAAAGTATTACCGCGGGGCTACGGAGGATGATTGGGAGAGTGTGAGCGGAATGGGCGCGAGTTTGAATAAATATCTTACGGACAATCTGGCACTGCTGCAGGATGGGGGCAATAACATGCCTGTGGGATTTGAGGTGACGGTGGATGGTAATGTGGATGCGTTTGAATTGGTGTATGGTAAATTTAAAAGCGCGAGTGAGACAAGTGTTGCAACAGCGAAGAAGATAAAAGCGAATAATGCCTGCAAGACCACCGCAAGGGACATGGAGGATGACGGGCTGGTTATTTACAGAAAGAAACCTGAATATGCGGAGCGTTATATTTTTGACAGGATACTTGCTATGATTAATCCGAAGGTGGCGGGCATGAAGGGGACTATATTAAATGGGAATACGAATGTGGGTGAGGAGGGTGTGGAGATAAAAATGCAACTTATGTCATTGGCGGATGCTGCGGTGAAGTCGAGCAAGGCGCCTATTGTTACGGTGAGCGATGCGGATGGGAATTATGAGCATACGGGTATTGAGAGCGGGACGTATACGGTTACGATTTCGAAAGTGGGTTTTGAGCCGTTCACGGAGGTGATTGTGATTAAGCCGGGGACGGTGAGTACGAGGGATTTTCCGTTGCAGCCGAAGTGAACAGCAGTAGGCAATAAGCAGTTGGCAGTTGGCAAAGAAAAGAAAAGGCGGGATGTTTTTTGTTCCGCCTTTTTGTTTGCCCCCTCCCTAACCCTCCCCCAGAGGGGAGGGGATTTTTATTGTGGGGATGGGATTGGAATTGGAAATTCCTTGACTCTCAGGTCGGGATTACACGACCAACATCCAAACAAAATCCCGACCAACGCAATACACAAATCCGAGACAGCGGGGGGGGGAACGGAATCAGTATATTTGCTCTATGCAAACGATTACGCTCGACCATCTCAGACATAATGGAATACAAAATATCCGTATTGATTTTCTTTTTAACAACGAACTGAATGAAATTGCAAAAACAATTCCTGCCAAATGGACAAGCACGCACAAGTGTTTTTATTTAGAGAATACACCGGAAAATATGCAGAAGATAGTTGCGGCTTTTAAGAACAAAGCATGGGTGGATAGTACACGATTGAAAGCAAGACAGGAACTTTTTCCGAAAACAATAAAGCAAAAGACAATTGCAGCACAAAAAAACTTCAGCAAGCTTTCGAAAGAAACATCTGAAAGAATAAATGAGTATAAAAGATATTTAAAGACCCTGCGCTATTCGGATAGAACGATTGAGAATTATGTGGATATGGTTTCTTCTTTTCTGGGCTTTGCTTCGCCCAAAACAATTGAAGAGATAACACTTGCAGATGTGGAGCGGTTCAACTATGAGCATATACTAAAGAACCATTACTCGGTGAGTTATCAACGTCAGGCAATAAGCGCATTGAAACTTTTTTATTCGCGCATTTCCGGAAAATCGCTGAACATTACTGAACTTGAACGACCTCAGAGGACTTACCGCCTCCCCACTGTGCTGAGTGCCGAGGAAGTGATGAATATTTTAAAATGCATTCCGAATTTAAAGCACAAAGCAATTATTGCCTGCATTTATTCTTCGGGCTTGCGCATTAGTGAACTGCTGAACATGCAGATAAAAGATATTGATGTGAACCGAATGCAAATAATGATCAGAAGAGCAAAAGGAAATAAGGATAGAGTGGTTGGCTTGTCAAAGATGTTCCTTATTATATTAAAGCGATATGCCGAAGCATACAAGCCCGTTGATTATTTATTTAACGGAGAAGATGGCGGAAAATATTCTGCCGAGAGCGTGCGGAATATTTTGCGAAGGGCTTGTGGGAAAGCAGGCATTAAGAAAAAAGTTACACCACATGTGTTAAGGCACAGTTATGCCACGCACATGCTTGAGAATGGAGTTGATTTAAGATACGTGCAGGAACTGCTTGGGCATAAGAAACCTGAAACAACTATGATTTATACGCATGTTACCAAGAAAAAACTAACGAGCATAAAAAGCCCACTGGATGTGATTGCGGAGGAACATATTTTTAATGAAAAACAACTCGACAAAGAGCAACAAATGTTACGCCTGTCCGCGGAAAAGAGCCGATAAACAGTATATTTGTTACGCCTATAACGAGTTACCGCCAATTGCAGCGGACAAAAAAAATTACGGACGCAAACAGACGCTTACGGACTTTTAGACGAGCTTACTAAATATTTTCGCGGGACAATTACTTTTCTTCTGACAGCTTTTCATTTGGTAATTTTTT
>JACRAM010000013.1 GCA_016213405.1 Bacteroidota bacterium | reverse complement strand
GATTTTTTATCCAACGGGGTAAATTGGTTTGTTTTCTGTTTCTGTCCAGCTCCGATGGTCACGAAGGACTCCTTCGGAGAGTCCCTTCGGGACAAGATTGCCCTCACTCACAGACCTGCACGAGGAGGGCTTTCTTGTTTTATCCCGTTGGATAACATCCTGCGGGATTTATCGGCTCACCACCAACTTTCCGGAAATCAATTTTGCGTTATCAGAAACCAAACTGTAAGAATAAATTCCGGCAGGTAAATCAAGGTTCATGAAATTAATTCCCGCAATAACATCCGATGCGCTCACCACACTGCCGAGCATATTGTAAACCACCAGCGAAATTGTTTTTGCCTGTTTCACATTTGAAACGCTCATGGTAAACAGTTCGTTAGAAACAACAGGCATGGGATAGATGCTCACGTTTGCAGAGGCAGCAGGCATTTCATTCACTCCAAAACCGGTTTGAGTGATTCCATAAAACCGCTGGGTAAAAGTATTTGAAGGAATAGCTTTATTCTTCCATTTCATAATTGCAACAGCGCTATCCGGAGCTACTTCATTTTCAGGATGAAAGTGGAAAGTGAAATTCACCGTGTCCATTGGCAGAAAGGTATAGTTTACAGTATCTGTTGCCGGCAGGTAGCATTGGTCCATACAAAAAGCGCTATACCAGTTGGGAGCGTCAGCCATTACATCCTGGTCGCGTGTAACCTGTAAGTTAATGGCGTTTGCTGTATTGTTTATCAGCGTGGCGGAGCAGATTATCTCAACACCTATGGCGCCATATTTCATTGTATCGAGTGGGGAGTAAGAATATGTTTGAGAAAATGATTCCCCTCCCGGCAGCACAAGAAAAAGAGCAGCTAAAGAGTATAGTTTTTTCATAGGTGAATATATTGGTTTTCGATAGTAGGTTAAGAGGTAAAGACGGATAAAGGTAGGCAAAAGAAACAAACCTGCAAAATCACTTTTCACTCAGCAGCGAAAGCACAAATTCATCTGTTTCTTTTGTGAATTTTTCATATTCACTTCCTGTGGCAGGTCCGGAATAACCTGTGTGGATTTTTCTGACATTTCCTTTTTTATCTATGAAGATGGTGGTGGGGAACGACATCACATGATTCAGCATGGGCAATGCCTTGTCAGCATCCTTGGGTTGAAATCCTGTAATCAGAAAATCATAATCGGAATTATATTTCTTTTTCAAACGCCCCACATTTGATTTTGCTTTTTCAAAGCTTGTGGTGAGCGCAGCCGAACCATCGAACGCCTTCTCAAACGCCAGCGCAATAACTTCCAATCCCTGCGAAGAATATTTTTTATGAAGTTCAGAAAGGAACATGGTTTCATCCATGCAGTTCGGGCACCACGATCCCATGATTTGAAGAATCACCGCTTTGTTTTTATATTTCTCATCCGAAAGCGAAACTTTTTTATTCTCAATGCTCGGAAAAGTAAAATCAACTTTTGAAAATCCCTGTTTCATAAAAGTAAGCGAGTCGGCATTTCTCAATTTGAATTCAGCATCCTTCCACGCTATCCACGTTTCGCGGTGATGGATGCCTGAATAAAAATCTCCGTAAATGGTATCGTCTATTGTTTCAGCATGAAAAACAAACGCGTGCGAACCGTCAAAACAATAGAGCAGCATGTATTTTCCGAATACGCATCCTTCCAGGTATCGGTAATCGCCTGTTTCCGTCAGAAAAGTTCCCTCAGCACGATGCGATGATGTTTTAAAAATTCCCACAGCATAAGAGCTGTCGGGGTAATAAGGGCTGAATTTACATTTCCATTTTCCTTCGTAAGGATAATTTTTGTCAAACTGCGGACATCCGTAAACATCCGAATCGCCAAATGTTGCTGCGAAAGGAATTATATTTTTTTCTTTTCGCGAATGATTGATCCAGTTGCCTGTCATTGCGGAGTCTTTGAAGAGTTTGCATCTGAACTCAGAATCAAACACCGGCATTCGGATGAAAACAGAATCTTTATCAAATAAAATTTCGTTCACAACAATTTTTTCTTCCGCATTATGAATAGTGATTTGAGCAGAATCATTTTGAAAAGAGAAATCAAACCGGAACGGAAGAACCAATCCTGTTGAATCATTCAATGTTAAAACGCCTTTCCATCCGCCTTCTTTAAGCGGTGAAGGTTTTTTTTCATTGCCGCAGGAGAGAATCAGGATGCAGGAGCCAAGAAGGAGAAGGGAGAAATATTTTTTCATCGTATTAAAATAATCTGAAGATATCGTTGCCCAGCGCATACACCATCAGGGAAATCAAGAGGAACATTCCAACATACTGCGCGTATTCCAGAAACTTATCGCTTGGTTTTCTGCGTGTGATAACTTCATAAAGCAAAAACATGACGTGACCTCCGTCCAGCGCGGGAATCGGAAGTATGTTCATGAACGCCAGCACCACGGAAAGAATGGCTGTCAGATTCCAGAAAGCTTCCCAGTCCCACTGAGAAGGGAATAAATCTCCTATGGAAATAAAGCTTCCAACTCCTTTATAAGCGCCCGTTTTGAAGTTGAAAATAAGTTTGAACTGGCGGATGTAATCTTTCAGCTTTTCCACCGCTTTGTGAATTCCCGCTGGGAAAGATTGAAAGAACCCATATTGAGTTACACTGAATTCATACGTGCCTGATTTGAGCAACGATTCAAAGTCCATCAAGGCAGTGACGACTCCGATTTTTCCAGCGCTGTCAACATTCACAGAAACATCCATTGTTTCATTTCCTCGCTTCACTTTCAGTTTTACCGATTGATTTTTGAATTTGCTCACGCGGTCTTTGAACTCGTCAAAATATTTCAGCGCGCTGTCATTGAGGGCGATGATCTGGTCTTTCTTTTTCAATCCTGCTTTTTCAGCAGGAGAATCAGGAGCAAAACCTCCTATGAAAAATGGAATCCGCGCATAAAGAAACGGTGCGCGCTTATCCACCAGCCGCTCAACAAAATTTTTCGGAATGATAAGCGTGGTATCTTTTCCGTTTCGGTTTATCTGAACATTGGTTGCATAAAGCATTTCGTGGATCACATTCTGAAAATTTTCCACCTGCTGTCCGTCCACTGAAATAATCTTATCTCCGTTTTTAAATCCCACCTCTTCCGCCAGCGAATCAATGCACCATACACCGTCTTTCATGTTGGCAGTAGGCAAATATTTTTCTCCGAATACGAAAAGCAACATTGCGTAAATACACATGGCAAGAATTAAATTCATCGTAACGCCACCTACCATCACAATCAATCGCTGCCAGGCGGGTTTGCTTCTGAATTCCCAATCTTGTGGTGGTTGTTTCATCTGTTCCTTGTCCATACTCTCGTCAATCATTCCTGAAATTTTTACATATCCTCCAAGCGGAATCCATCCGATGCCGTATTCAGTGCCGCCTTTTTTTATTTTGAAAAGAGAAAACCAGGGATCGAAGAAGAGATAGAATTTTTCTACGCGCATCTTAAACCATTTCGCAGGAAGAAAATGTCCGAGTTCGTGCAGAACGACCAGAATCGAAAGCGAAAGAATTAACTGCGAGGCTTTAATGAGTACTTCCATGAAAAGGAATTTTGAGTCCCGAAAGTACTCAAGTTTTCTGATTTGTTACATTTGCAATTTATATTCAAAATGAAAAGAGCAGCATGAAAAATGTATTGGTAACAGGCGTAGCCGGCATGATTGGTTCCCACCTTCTTGATGAATTGCTTGCGAAAGATTATAAAGTTATCGGCATAGATAATTTTGCTTACGGCAAAGAAGAAAATATTTCTCATAACCTGAAGAATCCCAATTTCAAATTTGCAAAAGTTGACATTACTGATTTTGAAGCGCTGAAAAAATTAGGAAAAGAAGTTGATTCCATTCTCCACCTCGCTGCTGTAAAAAAGATTGGCGAAAAGGACATCAGTATGCCTACGCTGATGGTGAACGCCAAAGGAACTGAAAATGTTTTTGAAGTGGCGAAAGTCTTTGGGAAAAAAGTTTTGTTCGCCTCTACCTCAGATGTGTATGGCATGTCTCCAGACCTTCCGTTGCGTGAGGATGGCGATTTGCTCCTCGGTCCCAGCATGATTAAAAGGTGGAGTTATGCGGTTTCAAAATTATACGGAGAGCAATTGGCTTTTGCTTATTACAACGATCACAAAGTTCCTGTAACGGTATTAAGATATTTTGGTGCGTTCAGCCCACGCTCAAGTTTTGCCTGGAGCGGTGGTCATGTGCCGATTTTTATCCGCGCCATTATGAATGATGAAGAAGTGATTGTTCACGGAGATGGCTCTCAAACGCGCTCTATGGGATTTGTAACTGATTTGGTGAACGGAACCATTCTCGCGCTCGAAAACAAAAATGCCATAGGAGAAATCATCAACATCGGCAATGATGAAGAGCTTTCTGTTATTGATACCGCGAAACTGATACACCGGATTGCCAACACGGGGAAAGAGCTGAAAATAAAATTTGTACCGATGAGCGAAGTGTTTGGAAAATACAAGGACATTATGCGCAGGATTCCTGATTTGTCAAAGGCGAAAAAATTAATCGGCTACCAGCCGAAGGTAAAGCTCGAAGATGCAGTTAAAATAACCATCAAAGAAATTCTTAAAAACAAATCATGATGGTTTATTTTCTGATTCCAATTTTCAACGAAGAGAAAAATATTCCCGGGCTTTTTGAAGATATTGGAAAAACAGAAAATACCGCGGAAAGATTTTTTGTTTTCTCTGATGACGGTTCTTCTGATAATTCGAACCAGGTAATAAAAAATCATTTTGAACATGCGAATCACATTATTCTTGGCGATGGAAAAAATTACGGACCCGGTCATGCGTTCAACTCCGGCTTTGATTGGATTTTGAAAAATTCTAAATCTTCTGAAGATGTTATAGTGACCATGGAAGCAGACCGCACCTCTGACATCGGCATTCTGAAAAACATGCTGGCTATAAATAAACTCGGCTATGATTTGGTGCTTGCTTCGGTTTATGCGCAGGGCGGAGGATTTTCTCAAACTACTTTTTTCAGAAAAATGATTTCCTTCATCGCCAATATGTTCTTCCGTTCCTTCTTCGGTATAAAAATTCTAACGCTCAGTTCTTTTTACAGAGTTTATACAATTTCCATTCTGAAAAAAATACAGGAGAAATATAAAGGACAGATTATTGCTGAGCGAGGATTCATCTGCATGCTGGAAATTTTAGTGAAAGCAATCAGCTGTGAAGCAAAAATCATTGAAGTGCCGATGGTGCTTCATTCTACCAAGCGAATCGGAAAATCCAAGATGAAAATTTTCAAGACCAGCATGGCATACCTGAAGTTCATGATGAGTTTTGAAAAGAAAGGATAGGAATTTATTTCCCAATTAATACTTCGGCTGTTTTTCTTGCCTCCTTATCTGAATTCACATAATCATCATACGAAGGTTTGTAAATGAAGGATGCTTTCGCAAGAGTATTCGCAATCACATCTGAAATTTTCAGAAAAGAAATTTTATCGGAGAGAAAAGCATTCACAGCAACTTCATTCGCTGCATTCAATATACAAGGAGCGTTGCCGCCTTTTTTCATCGCTTCGAAGGCAATAGGCAGGCAGCGGAAAGTTTTTGTATCAGGTTGTTCAAAAGTGAGAGAAGAATAATTTGCGAAATCAAACCGTTCGAAAGTTGAAGGCAGACGATTCGGAAAAGAAAGCGCATATTGAATCGGAAGTTTCATATCGGGCAAGCCCATCTGCGCTTTCATGCTTCCGTCTTTGAATTGCACGATAGAATGAATAATACTTTGCGGATGAATGATGATTTCAATCTGTTCTGCTTTAAGATTGAACAACCACTTTGCTTCAATCACTTCCAGTCCTTTGTTCATCAGCGTGGCAGAATCGATGGTAATCTTTGCACCCATTTCCCAGTTGGGGTGTTTGAGTGCCTGCTCTTTGGTAACGGAAGAAAGAAACGTAGCATCTTTTCCTCTGAACGGACCGCCCGAAGCAGTGAGATAAATTTTTTCTATCGGGCTGTTAGATTCCCCCTTGTAAAGGGGGGCAGGGGGGATTTGCCATTCTCCCACCATGCACTGAAAAATTGCCGAGTGCTCGGAATCAACAGGATAAATATTCACCCCGTTTTCTTTTGCCAATGCGGTGACTAATTCGCCAGCTACAACAAGCGTTTCTTTATTCGCCAGCGCGATATTTTTTTTTGCTTTGATGGCGGAAATAACAGAAGCAAGTCCCGCATAGCCAACAATTCCAGCAAGAACCATGTCAATGCTTTCCATCTGTACAATCTGCTCAATGGATTTATTTCCCGCGAAAATTTTTATCTCGTGTTTGCTAAGAGCGGTTTTTACTTTTTCATATTTACTTTCATCAGCAATTACCACGCAGTTTGGTTTGAACTCAATTGCCTGCTGAATCAGTAAGTCGGCATTGCGATTCGCGGTAAGAACTTCCACCGCAAAACTTTCAGGATGTGATTTAATCACTTTCAGTGCCTGAGTGCCGATGGAGCCGGTGGAGCCGAGGATTGCTATATGTTTTTTGTTTTCCATTTAAAATACCATGTATTCCTGCGGGTCAATCGGAGTTCCGTTATACCAGAGTTCAAAATGTAAATGCGGTCCGCTGGTTTGTTCGCCCGAGTTTCCGATAACCGCAATCGCTTCGCCCGATTTCACATACTGTCCTGCTTTTTTCAGAAGCACAGAGCAATGTTTGTATGCCGACACCAGATTATTGGAATGCTGTATCTCTATCGTATAGCCCGTTTCAGAAGTCCAGCCAGCAAAAAGCACTGTGCCGTCAAGGGCGGCTTTGATGGGCTCGTTCTCTTTTGCCGCAATGTCAACTCCGTAATGCTCCTGCGATGAATTGAACGAAGCAGTAACCATGCCTTTCACAGGAGTGAAAAAGAAAAAACTGCTGATACTTCCTTTTCCTGTTTTGCTTTCTGAAAAAGCCAGCGAGTATTTATCCTGCGATTCCACCTGCGCGCGGAAAGCAGAATCTTCTTTGGAGGGTTTGATGTCAATATTTTTAAGAACATTATTCTCATTATTATTTTTCTTGGAAACCGTATCACCAGTAATATTTCCGCTGATAATATTTTTAATGTTATCCATCGCTGCTGCGCGAAGTGAAAGTTCGTATTGGAGCGAATCCGCCTTCAGCGCAAGATTGATGAGTTCTTTCCGCGTGTTCACTTCAGAGCCATAGCCGGGCATGTATTCGCGCAAAGGTGTGAACGCGACCAGACTCACCGTGAGCGTTATCATAATAATAGAAATCAATCCAACCAAAACAAAAATATTCAGCGGAGTAAGTTTCAGCGAAAACTGTTCTTCAAAAGAGTCATCATTCATCACTACAAGGCGGTACCTGTTGCGGATTTTTGTCCAGAAATTTGGTTTTTTCTTGTCTTCCATGAGGATTAGCAAAGATAGTAGGTTGCGGTGGATGGACGAATTTGCTTTATATATAATAGACATTATTCAGATTAAGATGTTATATCCACGATTTTCAACACAGAGTTCACAGAGTTTAATGAGTTTCACAGAGCAGAACTCTCTGTGTAACTCTGTCTGCTCAGTGTTCTCTGTGTTAAAGATTTTTTT
>JACRAM010000012.1 GCA_016213405.1 Bacteroidota bacterium | reverse complement strand
GCGGTCGAGGAAGTAAAAAGACGATTGAGAATTATATTCGTAATCAAGGTCGTCATAATGATGTCAAGCAGTTGAAACTTTTTGAATTGTGAAAAATAAAATAATAACGCCCTGCGCTCTTGGCGCAGGGTTCTTTACGAAAAATATTCTGCGGAATGAAATAGGCAATGCTGAATCCGGTTGTTTCGGAAGACGTGTTTTGCTCGGGAAACTTATCATTTACCTGCCGGTTCTCTTTGTTTACAAAGAAAAGATTCGCATAGGTTTCAGTGGTAAATGATATGTGCGGATTTACTTCAAAACGTATGCCCATGAAAGGTGACGGACCGTAATACTTGTTTTTTTCAGTGGTAGTAATTACACCTGAAGTTAAATTGCCCAATTGGTATTTTATCACGCCAAATGCATACACAAGGTCGGACCCGTAATAAAAAAGCCATCGCTTGTCGATGCGCTGCTCTCTATTGAAACCGGCTTTTAAAAAGTTATTGCTGTTTTCGTTCTTCAACAGAGGAAAGGTATCCTGCTTTCCTTCGATGTTATAGTACCCTATTCCCCATGTGAACCGCAACGCATTTTTCTGAGAAAGCCACCGATCATAACTGAAAACGAACAGGGTGGTGTTTGACGGTTCCCACTGATTTCGCATAAGGTTCAGAAAAAAAACCATGTCAATGCCTGTTTCGTTTTTCAGAAAAGCACTGTCGATGTTTGCGGAATCTTTTTGCTGCGCGAAACAAAAAAGAGAAATGAAAATAAGCGTGGAGCAGAGAAATAACTTTTTCATAGGATTATTTTTATTAAAATTAAGAATCCATTTTAAATAACCGGATAAAGATAGAAAATCAAAAATATCATGCTATTGGCAGGGAAAAACAAAATAAGCAAGCAAAAAGTCAATTGAATTGTTTACTTTTGTTGTATGCCGATGAAAGTGAAATCAACCATTGCTGTTTTCTTTCTTCTCTCTTTCCTTTTGCCATCCATTGTAATTCAGATTCATGCGGTGCATCATGAAAAAAGAATTCATTGTATTGCGGATGGCGGCAACCATTTTCATCCGCAGCATCATGAATGCAGCTTTTGCGATGCAGTGCTCCCCATTGCTTCTGAACCTCCAAAAACACAGGCGAATTTTATTGCGCCTCATTTTGCTAAGTATGTTTTTCCGATTTTAGTTAAAGTTTATTTTACTTCCTCTCATTTTTCTTCCACGCAGCTTAGAGCGCCTCCTGCTTGTTAGTGATTACAGCTAACCATTCACTTTTCATTTTTTAACAGGTCTTAATTATGTTGAAACTGAATTTCGTA
Source organism: Bacteroidota bacterium (assembly GCA_016213405.1). Classification (NCBI taxonomy): domain Bacteria; kingdom Pseudomonadati; phylum Bacteroidota; species Bacteroidota bacterium. The sequence goes on along the minus strand of JACRAM010000012.1, from coordinate 68,976 downwards.
TTTATATTTTCTTTTTTGTTTTTTGTACAATGTTTTTCACAAACGGATTCTGCAAAGAAAGCAGATTCGCTTTTGTTATTGCAAATCCAAAGTGAGATGCAGCAACAAACACCTCCTCAGCAGCAGCGAGTTGCTGCTTCAGCAAATCCCGACATCAGTGTGATTGGGGATTTTCGAGGATTGTACAGAAGTTACGGCTCTCATAATTTTGATGCTGTGTTTAACGAAGCGGAATTTTCTTTTCAGTCTGTAGTTGACCCGTACGCGCGTGCAGATTTTTTTTATTCGGTGGTGGAAGATGCCGCTACAGGAGAATTTTCGAGCGAGATTGAAGAAGGGTATCTTACGACACTTTCTCTTCCGGCACATTTGCAATTGAAAGCAGGAAGGTTCAAGCAGCAGTTAGGAAGAGTGAACCCCATTCATGCACACGCGCTTCCATTTGTGGATATGCCCGATGCATACGTGAATTTTTTCGGAGAGGAAGGATTGAAAGGCGATGGCGTTTCGCTGATCTGGCTTTTGCCGAATCACACTTTCTTTCAGGAACTGACCGTTGAAGCAACCAACGTTGGAGAGAATCCGAGTTTTGAGCGAAGTGCGAAAAATAATTTTCTTTATCTCGCGCATCTTAAAAATTTCTGGGACATATCGGATAATGCAACACTTGAACTCGGTTTGACGGGAATGAGCGGAGAAAATCTTGCTAAGAAAATTACAAACATTGGCGCTGTGGATTTGACTTATAAATGGAAGCCCGTTCGGTACAATACCTACAAGTCGGTTACATTTCAGAATGAATTGTATTACAGTCAGGCAACGCTTGACAGCAGTACGGTAAACGCAATTGGATTTTATTCTTTGCTCAACATACAAGTTGCGAAACGCTGGTTTCTCGCAGGGCGATTTGATTATTCAAACAATCCCTACTCTGAAAAGTTTTTGCAGGAATCCGGTTCGCTGACGCTCGGATGGTACGCAACTGAATTTCAGAAAATAGAACTGGAAGGAAAATATACAACGATGAATGAAGCGCTTCCGGAAAACAGCAACGAAAAAGAATTCGCACTGGCGTATCTGCGATGGATTTTTTTAATTGGTTCTCACGGAGCGCATCAATATTAAAAATAAGAGAAAAAGGTCATTAAGTCACAAGTTAAAAAAAAGAAAAATGAAATCTAAAATCATACTAACAATAATCACCGTAATTGTTTCGGCAAAAATTTCTTTAGCCGGAACAATTCATGTTGTGACAACCACGCAGGATACCAAAAGTATTGCTGAACTTATTGGCGGAAATAAAATTGATGTGTTCGCCATTGCAACGGGCTACCAGAATCCTCACTTTGTTGACCCCAAGCCGAGTTACATCATCAAACTTTCAAACGCTGATTTGTATGTTACACTCGGTTTGGATTTGGAAGCCGGATGGTCGCCCTCGCTGCTCACCAGTTCCAAGAACAAAAAAATTCAGAAAGGAAGCGATGGTTATGTGGATGCATCAGTTGGTGTTTCGCTGCAGCAGGTTCCATCTTCCATTAACCGCGCAGAAGGTGATATTCATATTTACGGCAATCCGCATTACTGGCTTGATCCGCTGAACGGAAAAACAATCGCGCGGAATATTTGCAACGGACTTGAAAAAATTTCTTCTGAGAATAAAGATTTCTTCGAGGCGAATCTGAAAATATTTTATGCTCAGGTTGATATGAAAATGAAAACATGGAACGCTGCAATGACGAGTTTTAAAGGAGCAAAAGTGATTGCCTATCACAACGAGTGGTGCTATTTTGAAAGCCGTTTCGGATTTAAAATCGTTGACTTTATGGAACCCAAACCCGGAATCCCTCCCACACCTTCTCAACTCGTGAAAATAATTAAGGAAGTACAAGAAAATAATATAAAAGTGATTATCACATCTCCTTATTTCACTGCTTCCTCTTCAGATGTAGTATCAAAACAAACAGGCGCAAAAACATTGGTGCTTGCAACTTCTGTCGGTGCGTTTGAATCAATAAAAAATTATTACGACTTGTTCGATTACAATATAAAACTTTTAACAGCGGGATTAAAATAATTCACCAACGAAAATTCTAAACCTATTTTTATGTTCGAAATGTTTCAATTGGATTTTATGGTGCAGGCGTTCATCGTCTCGCTGATTATCGGGCTTCTTCTCTCCTATCTTGGCGTACACGTTGTCGGGCGGGGAATTGTTTTCGTTGACCTCGCGCTTGGGCAGATTTCTTCGCTCGGAGTTGCATTTTCAGATTATATCGGCTATGGAAAAACAAGCATTCCGATTTTATTCGCGCTCACAGGCGCTCTTCTGATGTCATTCATTAATATACGGGACAAGCGATTGAAAGTGGAAGCCATCATCGGCATTATTTACGCAATTGCATCGGCTGCAACCGTGATGCTTATTTCAAAAACTCCTCACGGAGATTCTGACATACAGGAAGTATTGTTCGGTAATATTCTTTCTGTAACTTGGGAGCAGATACAGCTTATAGGAATTATTTTCGGTGCGATTGCATTACTGCATGCTCTCTTTTATAAAAAGTTTTTCCTGTTGACAGAAAGTTTTGAAGCAGAAGACCCGACACTTGCCGCAACTGCATTCAGAAAAAAAGGAATGTTCAGTTTCTGGAATTTTGTTTTTTATCTATCTATTGGTTTGGCAATTGTGTTTGCCGTACGCACCAGCGGAGTAATTCCTGTGTTTTCATTTCTGATAATTCCTGCAGTAGCTGCCATTATGTTGTCGAAGAAAAATATGGGCGTTGTTTTAATAGCAGGTGTTGTCAGCGTACTCGGGGCATTTTTCGGATTGTACGTTTCCTACAGCTATGATTTCCCTGCGGGTTCATCGTTAGTGGCAGTGCTGGGGTGGATTTTTTTATGTATTTCCGTAATTTATTTTTTCAAAAACAGGATGAAGAAGAAAGAGGAGAATCGTTAGTGTGGAAGATTATTGCCTGTAAGTAGTTTCATAATAATCATACTTACTGTCAGCAAAAGAGGAAATAACAAAATCGTCTAAGTAGAAAGAATTTTTTCCCTGATTCCATAAATAGATAACCACTTCATCTTCCGGATATGTGTTTGAAGGGAGTTTAAAAGTGGCAAACACTTCCTGCCATTTATTTGTTGTCTTTATAAATTGAGAAAGCGATCTTGCCTGCCAGTCATGATTCCCTTTCGGATCTCCAACTTCCATCACAATCTGAGCATTGAAAGTATCTGTTGGAAAAACCCATGCGCTGATATTGACGCAACCTTTATTATCATGAAAAATATTTTTAGCTGTTGATCTGATCGTAATGCAGTATTCATTCGCTGATTCAATGAAAAGCGAATATTTGCCGGAGTGAAAATGGCTTGTATCAGTTTTTGTTTCATTGTATGAAAAAGTGAAAGCAGGTTTTTCAAACCCTTCACGCGAAAAATAAATGGTGTCTCTTTTGCAGGAATCATTTTTCCCGAACAAGGTTATTTGCGAATTGAAATGCTTTTCATCATAGACAATGCAGGGGAATTTTCTTTTTATCATCTCAGGAATTTCATAGGCGCTTCGGAAGTTAGACCAGCCATAGAGAAAATAAGGAGTGGAGCAGGAATCGATTTTGCAGAGCATTTCTGCTTCAAAGTCATAAGAATCACCTACGCAATAATTGTATGAAACTGTTTTGTTCATTCGCTGAAAATAAAAATCAAAGATTTCCTTACAGGAAGTATTCAGCAATGTTGTTACATTTTCTTCTCCGTATTTTGTCTGCAAATCAACAACCGCTTTGTTTATTTCTTTGAACACACCAAAATATTCCCGCTTATAAAATCTTTGTTCAATGCAGGTGCTGTAAAAAAGTATGATACCTGTTGATGCAAGGAGCAGATTGTTAGTTTTTCTTTTTCTTTCCTTAAAGAATGAAAAAAGAAATATTAAAAGAAATGGAAATGAAAAAAGCAGCGTGGAGTATTGTAAAACAGGATTTATTTTCACAGAATAATAATACCCTGCAAGAAAAGGAAGTGAAAACCATGCAATGCAGAGGAAGTGAAATTTTGAAAGAGATAAATCAAGGTGATAAATCAGGATGGAAAGCAAAAATAAAATTGCAAGAAAAGTCACTATCAGAGGAGATTCGTTGAATCCATATAAAATAAATTTCCATAAATAATCGCTTTCGGGTTTTGCCAGCCATTCTCCAACCCCTCCCAATCCAAATTGATGAAGTGAAACAGGAATATGCGGAAGGAAAATCATAATGGCAATAATTCCTGAAAGCAAATAAGGTTTCCATGTTTCTTTTTTCAAAAACAAAAATCCTGTTAAAGCGACCGTCACCGCAAAAAAGAAAGCAAAATAATGCGTGAGCATACAGAGCGCTGTTGCTATCCCGTAATAAATAGCCTTCAGATAAATTTTCTTTTCATTGCCAAATAATAAATTTGTCCAGCACCAAACAGCGAGCAGTGAAAAAAATAATCCAAAAGAGTAGGGGCGCGCTATCTGACTGTAGAGAATAGGAAAATCAAGCATAGCAAGCGTGAGAGAAGAAAAACAAGCTGTTGCAAATCCAAACCATTTTTTTGATATCAGATAAACGAGTGCGATACTTCCTATTCCTGCTAATACAAATGGCAAACGCACTGACGTTTCTGACAATCCAAATAGTTTTATCCAGAAATAAAGCAGCAATTGTACAAAGGCAGGATGTCCATCTGGCTGAATGCCCTTTGAAATTAATTGTGAGACCGAATCATAATTCAGTCGGGTAATCGCGCTGAGTTCATCGTGAGTATATGACCAGCCCCAGTAATTCCAAAGTCTCAGAGTGGAGGCGATAAAAAGTATTAAATAAAAAAAAGTATTTTCTTTCTGAAAAAAATGGCGCATCAGTTGATCTTCTTAAAATGAAATTCTTCTTTGCGATGCTTTCCATCTTCATCTCCTTCAACAACTGCAATCAACGAATCAGGAGAAATAAGGTAGTAAGTAATTATTTTAGGAAAATCGTGTGCGGGATTTTCAAAGATGGCTTTGTTTTTTTTTTGAGAGGTCAGCTTATAGGAAACCGGTGCGGGATTTCCGGGAACAGTTGCTATGTATACAATGTCATTGCCTTGCAATTTAAGTTTTGTTGATTCGTGAAATAAAGTGTCTTTGTCTGATAACACAAAACCATCTCCGCTGAATGATTTTTCATTTTCTTTTATCCATGTTTCGTGAACTTCCATTTCCTGCATAGTGCCTTTCCAGTTGCCGATAAACCATTTGAAATCATCGAGGCTTTTATCTGGATGGCAGGAAAAGAAAAGTAAAATAAGCAGGAGCCCCTGAATCAGTTTATTCATTTTTGCGAATTTACTAAATATGGTTTTGCGGCAGCAACTGTACCATTCATTTGAAAATACTGGTCATTATAAAGATTTTGTTCCGGCAGGAAATAAATTTCATATCCATCAGAAATATATTTTTCCATAGTGGCTTTATTAATGTAAAAAACCAGAATAACATTTTGATTCTTCTCACAATCCCAGTTTCTCACAAGCAGCTCGTTATACCACCATCCGCAGATGAGAATGATTTTCTTTTGTTCAATTCTTGTTTTCTTAAAAATCTTTTCTGTGAAAATAATCTTATTCAGACGTTTTGAATAATCAGAATAAACAGGGCCAGTGATTGGGTCAATGAAAATTTCCTGTCCTGTCATAGTAAATTTCATAGCCAGAGGGGAATATTCTGATCCGCGGAGTGAATCTGTAAGATTTATACTGAAGAGAAAAGAGGACATAGTAAGCAACACGCAAAAAACTTTGAAAGCATCGCTTGAAAGAAAATGTCCGAACAGTAAAATCACGAATGGAATCATCGGAATTAAATAGGCAGATTTTTGCGGGAGACGCAAGTACGAAATTATGCAGAGAACAATTGCAATACAAGAAGCGTAAAAAAGTTTTTTAGAAAGCTCTGCTGGTATAAAACTTTCTTTTGATTTGATTCTTTCAAAAAGAATTTTTAGTTTGAAAAACACTATAGTTGTTAACCCAATTAATCCAAAAACACCGATTGTTGCTTTATAAAAAACTTTAAAAAAATTGGGATATGGAAACTGGTCAGAAAATGTAAAAAAAGAAAATCCATACGTTTTTATAACCGGCAAATAAATAAGCAAGCCAATGAATACTGAGCTTAGACCTAAAATGAAAATCCCTTTGATATTCTTTGAAATAGGAAAAAGTAAAATACAAAAAGGAATCAGCATTATTCCTGATGTAATTCTGAATCCCACTGCTATTCCAAGCAATATTCCAGCGACTAATAATTTTTCATGCAGTAAAAAATAAAAACTCATCATCACAATCGCCATTGCAAGCATGTAATCAATTGTATAAGTGGATGAAATAAAAACTACGGGAGCGAACGCAAAAGCAAACGAAGCGAACAAATAATGCCTGAAGCCAAGATTTCTGAGCGAAAGCGCAAAAAATACAGAAGCGATAACACTGGCAATCGCACTTATTAGATTGGATGCAAAAGCAAATAAGCCATTACTGTACATCCACGAATAAATTATTTCCTGAAGAGGATGCCCAGGTGCGCGTGACATTTCATAAATGCCGCTTTCAGCAATGTTTTTTGCTGTGATGGCAAGAAGCCAGGAATCTTCTTCTGCTCCAAAACCAGCTGAGAGAAAAGGAATCCGCGATAAAAAAACTATTAGCGAAAGAAAAACAAGCTGAACGGTTAAATTTTCAGAAAATAATTTCTTCATTTAGAAAAATTTCTCTGGCGGATAACTTCAAAAAGAATAACACCGGCAGAAACAGAAACATTCAGCGATTCAGTTTTACCGAAAAGTGGAATCTGCACTTTGTCATCGCTGAGTTTGAGGTATTCATCCGATATGCCGTCTTCTTCGGAGCCAAGAATAAGAGCAACGGGGAATAAAAAATCGGTTTTGTAAATTGTTTTTTCTGCTTTTTCAGAACAGGCAATTATTCTTAGTCCGCTTTTTTTCAGGAAGTCAATGGATGTTTTCAGATTTTCGCTTCTGCAAACAGGAATATTAAAAATCGCTCCGGCAGAACTTTTTATTGCATCGCTGTTGATTTGCCCGCTTCCGCGCGATGGAACTATGATGGCGTGCACTCCTGCGCACTCTGCACTACGGGCAATAGCGCCAAGATTTCTTACATCCGTGATTCGGTCTAAAATAATTACAAGCGGGGTTTCTCCGTTTTCAAAAACTGTGGGAATGATGGTTTCAATATTCTGGTAGCCAATGGGAGAAAGCATGGCAACCACACCCTGATGATTGGTTGATTTTACAAGGTGATTGAGTTTCTCCAGTGGAACAAACTGAAAAGGAATATTGTATTTTTTTATTTCTTCGTTAAGTTCACCCATCACCCTGTTGCCTGCATTTTTCTGAAAAAATATTTTTTCAATTTCTTTTCCTGAACGGATGGCTTCAATGACGGGATGAATGCCGCAAATCGGGCGCGATGCTTTTTTTCCCTCTCTTAAATGTGAAGATGAAAAATCTTTTTTATTTCCTCTGATGAACTTTTGCTCTTTCATAATTATTTTTCAGAATAAACTCTTCCCTGCCTCCACATTTCCACAGAATTAAACCAGCTTGTTTTAAAAACCTGCGACCGATCAAGGCGGTAATCGTTGTCGGAAAATGGATTGATGACTTTCAGAAACGAAAAGGTGAGAGAGTTGAAATTATTCTCTTCTCCGTAAACCCAGTTTTCCGCATCTGAAGATTTATATACAATATTTGGCGGGCCATATATAAGATAAATAAGCCCCCGGTCTGTTTTCCAGCCTTCCACATAGGAGGAAAAATAATTGTTTGCATCCTGAACGCGGTTATAAAATTTTTTCACGAGTTCGCGTGCGCGTTCAGTGCTTCCTCCCGCGTATACCCAAAAACTATCCACAGCTGTTTTAAGATTTTTGTATGAAGCCATCGCATCGTATTCCTGTTTAGTAGTTAGATACCGAAGAGGAGTGAAAAGTTGTTCAGGTTTTGTTACGTTCGGAAAATCATAGTCAAATCTAAAAAGCGTGATCCCGTCTTTTGTATTGGTATCCGCCTGTATGTGATAAAATCCCGGACGCGTGAAAACAAATCCTGCAGAATCTTTTTCATCTGGCTGAAGCGAGAACAAACTGTCAGCACGGTATTCAAAAGGGGTCATGTTGCTGGTAGAGAAAGGAGGAGAAGGCAATGGAAATTCCCTGTTATAATACCGCACATAAAGTTTTGTGTCGGGGTTTCTGTACTGGATAATCAATCTTTCATCTTTCCCTATGTTGTCTCTGAAAACAGGAGTTTTATTTTCGGCAGAAAGGACAATGAAGTTTTGCCGTGTTGCGTGATCCAGTTTGTCAATACTGATAAAAGATTTTGAAGTAACGTTTCTATTAAGGTCTGTAAAATCAATTTGGAGTAAATAACTGTTTGTAAATGTTGCGTTGAAATCAATTTTTCCCATGATGTCTTTTGGAGCGGAAGAATAGGAATCAGTGAGTGAAATAGTTGCGCTGTCAATAATGTCTTTTGTTTCATAGGAGGAAATCAGCCGGTATTGGATGCTGATGCGTGCAGAAAAATTTTCATTGCCTGCCTGCTTGCTGTATAAAAGCTCTTTCGAATTTATTTTAAAATGAAGTTCAGACAGCGTGTTTGTTCTGTGATACACCACATATTTCGGATGAAGATTATTCTGCGCTGTTTTATAAATGTTGGAAATATTCTGATTGCTTGTGGAGTGGGAAGAAGTGGAGCAGGAGTTATAAAGGGATAACAAATACAGATTTAAAATTAAAAATGAAAAGTTTAAAAAATATTTCATTTATTCTTCGTTTGCTCTTTCAAGAAGTGATTGTGGAATATCTTTGGTTGTTTTCGCTCCGAGTTCTTTGATGGTTTCCGCTCTTCGGATTAAATTTCCTCTTCCTCCGGAAAATTTATTCATCGCTTCTTCGTACGTCTTTTTTGTTGCGTCCATTTTTTTCCCGACTTCGATCAAGTCGCCAAGAAAACCAACAAACTTATCATAAAGTTCCCCGCTCTGGCGCGCAATTTCAATCGCGTTGCGTGTTTGCCTTTCCTGTTTCCAAAGGGATGCAATGGTTCTCATTGTAGCAAGAAGAGTAGATGGGCTTACAATGACAATTTTTCTTTCCCAGGCAAAATTGAATATCTCATTATCCGCCTGCACAGCTAAACTGAAAGAAGATTCAATCGGCATGAAGAGCAAAACAAAATCAGGAGTATTCAACTGTCCGAGTGCCTGATAATTTTTTTCACTTAATCCTTTAATATGATTTTTTACGGAAGTGATGTGCGCCTGTAAATTTTTTTCGCGCTCTTCATCTGTTTGCGCATTGACAAATAATTCATACGCAACCAACGAAACTTTTGAATCAACAACGATATGTTTTTTGTCAGGCAAGTGAATAATCACATCGGGCTGAACGCGCTTGCCGTCATCAGCAGTCAGGCTCACTTGCATTTCATATTCAACTCCTTTCTGAAGTCCTGAACGTTCCAGCACTTTTTCAAGAATAATTTCTCCCCAGTTGCCTTGTTTCTTGCTATCGCCTTTCAGCGCCTTAGCAAGATTATTCGCCTCCTCGCTGATTTGTTTGTTCAGTGTAACGAGCGATTTAATTTCTCCTTTCAGGGAATTTCGTTCCGATGCTTCTGCTTTATATGTATCGTCCACTTTCTTTTCGAACTTGGTAATATTTTCCTTCAGCGGATTTAAAATATTTTCAAGATTCGTTTTGTTCTGCTCTGTAAATTTTTTGCTTTTATCTTCAAAGATTTTATTGGCAAGGTTTTCAAATTCATTGGTAAAAGTTTTTTGAAGCGCGGAGAATTCTTCTTTCTGGCTATTCAGTTTTTCTTCCAGCCCTTTGTTGTTGGCAGTTTGAGTCGCAAGTTCGCGCGTCAAATCAACTACTTTGTCATTTGATGAATTAGGAGCTTGGTTGAACTTTGCCAACAGCCATCCGATAAGAGTGCCAATCGCCAATCCTATTATGAGCAATACTATTTCCATTCTTAAAATTGAGTAGCAAATATAAGATAGTTGCCCTAAATCCCTGAAGATTGTTCTTTCAGAAATAATTCACTATCCCGAAATGCACTTTGCCCGCCTTCAGATCAATTGGATTGTCGAACTGTTTTCCGAGTGCATAGTTGATAGAAAAAATTCCTGCTTTGGTTTCAAAACTGATGCCTGTGCCAAAGCCATAAGGAATGTCATAGCGGTCTCCTGTGAACGAGATGCTTTTGTTTTCATAATAAGCGCCATCGCCAAAGAAAAACAGGTAAGAATTTTCTTCAAAAAGAAAACGGAATTCCAGCGTGAAGACGGAATAAGCAGATGCAAAAATGGATTCCTCATCAAATCCTCTCAGCGATTTTAAGCCTCCGATTCGGGAAAGTTCGTTCTTAAAAAGGCTTTCATTATACAGGTAAGAAGATTTATTTCCAAACTTTAATGTGCTTCGGTTTTTTACCGGCAGAAAAATTTCCGCTTCCAGTTCCGCATTATACTGAGCGGAATTCAGTTTTATTCCGTTGTAAATGTTCGCGTCTAATTTGTCATTCTTCTTAATGATTTTATTTCCCGCACCAACCGTTCCAACTACTGAATAACCTTTTCTTGGATTCAAACGGTAATCCAGTTTTTCTGATTTGAGAGAAATGCCATAGAGCGAAGAAGTGATGTCAGCATAAGGAGGAAGCGTAGTAAAATTCAAACCTTTCGTGTTTATCAGCGTCATTTGTTTTCGGTTGACGAACGCTTTGAAATAATTTCCGCCTGAAAGATGATACTGTATTCCGATATTCGGATTCACTTCTAAGTAAGTTGAATCTTTTTTATAGAGTTTAAAACTGGCATCAATTCCGAAAGGAGTTTTGAAAAGAAAAGGAAAGATGAAACGCGTTTTCAGGTCCTGCGTGCTTGCCTGCAGTCGCCTCCAGTTGAGTTCCAGCAGTTCACCTCTGTTGAAAGAGTTGTTTAGTTTTAGGCGAACGTCTCCAGTGAAAAGAATTTTACCTGTTTTGTTATCGGGCAGCAGACCCACGATGCCGTCAAACTGGCTCGCGCGTTTTTTTTCGAGGAATAATTCCACTTTAGCGTTCTCACCTGTGAATAAAACTCTATACGGAATGCTTTCTTTCACAAACGGAAGTTCTTTTATTCGTGTGCCGATTTTTTTCACCAGCGCTTCGTTATATAAATCTCCGTTCCTTATGGAAAGATAACTCTGCAGATATACAGGAGAAATTTTCCCTTTGCCGTGATTCACTACGCTGTCAATTTTAATGAGATTATTTTTCTGAAGATTGAGCGATGCAGAAAGGGAAGTTCCTGTAATAATAATGCTGTCTAATTTTATAGAAGCAAAAGGATAGCCGTTATTCTCGCAATAAGAAAGAATTATTTCTTGAACTTTTCTGGTTTCTTTGTAGGAGAAAGGTTTGTCTTTATACAACTTTTCGCGGTAGCCAACTTCGCTCAGTATTCCCTCCTCCGCATTTCCTTTTCTGAGGTTTGCCCATTTATACTCTTTGCCAGCTTTAATGAATACAATTTCTTTAAGAGAATCTGTTATTGCGCTGTCAATAGAGGCGGTGAGATATGCGTTATCATAAAGGGAAAAAAGCATATTCTGAATTTCCTTATCGCGCTCTTGTTTTGTGGCGAAAGATTTTTTACAGGGAAGTTTTGAAATGATTTCAGTTTCAGCATTTCCTTTTATTTCAAGCGTAAGAAGCTTTTGAGAAAAAAGAATATGCGGAAAGAAAAAGAAAACCAACAAAATCCGTTTCATGAAATAAAGATACGATGATTGGCGGAAAATATTGTTTGAAGAAGTTAATAGATAACAGCTGGGCAAGAATCATGTCCGCCCGGGCGGTAAATCAAACCAATGCGCAATTCCCATGCGCGGTTGCGAATTCTGAATGTTTCTTCGTTGTATGCGTAATAAAAAGGAGTGTCAGGATTGAAATGCACTTCAATGAAGGGCTTGAAATAACTGTAAACAATTTTTTCAAAACCTGCAGCAATTCCCCAGCTGAAATTTAATTTATTAAATGCGCCAGTGATGGCGGGGGAATTTGTTGCCTGCGTGAGCGTGTATTCAACTCTTGGTCCAAGCAACATATAAGGAAAACCATCAAATGTTTCGTATTGGAATTTCAAAAAATTATTCCAGCAGATATAATTCAGCCGGTTTCTGAAAGTGGCAGCGTCAGTTTTGTCTTTACATCCTTTTTGGTTGAATTGAAATTCAGTTACCCATCGCATCACATCATTATCAATAAACTCCGCTCTTACTGAACCGTTGAAGCCAAAAATATTTTTCTTTTTAACAATATCAATTCCATCAATCGAGTTGGTAAGAAACCATTTTTGTTTTGCCAGCGTTACACCGCCCGTGATGCCAATACCTTGGAAGAACTGTGCTTGAGCAGAACCAAGCACCAAAAACCAAGAACCAAGAAGAATTAGGATGCGCTTTTTCATTAAATGATTTTATGCCGAAATTGCTTCTGCGTCTTTATTCACTTTCTTAACTAATCCCTGCAAAACTTTTCCCGGACCCACTTCCACGTAAGAATTTATTCCATCGGCTGTCATGCGCTGAATGGTTTGTGTCCAGCGAACGGGAGATGTGAGTTGCGCGATTAAATTCTTTTTTATTTCAGATGGGTCAGTGACAGGACTTGCATTCACATTCTGATAAACAGGACAAATAGGTGTAGAAAAATTTGTAGCGTTGATGGCGGCTTCCAACTCTTTTTTTGCGGACTCCATCAACGGAGAATGAAAAGCACCGCCCACGGGCAGCAGCAATGCACGCTTTGCTCCCGCTGCTTTTAATTTTTCGCAGGCAATGTTCACGCCTTTGATGGAACCAGAAATAACCAATTGCCCGGGACAATTATAGTTTGCCGCAACCACCACTTCGCCTGAGTTTGAAATCTCCGCACAAATATTCTCTACAATTTTATCGTCAAGATTTAAAATTGCCGCCATGGTGGAAGGATTTGCTTCGCAGGCTTTTTGCATCGCTATTGCGCGTTTGTAAACAAGAGAAAGTCCGTCTTCAAATGTCATTGCGTTTGCTGAAACCAAAGCAGAAAATTCTCCGAGCGAATGTCCTGCCACAGCATCGGGTTTTAAATTTCCATCCAGAGTTTTTGCAAGAATTACAGAGTGCAGAAAAATTGCGGGCTGTGTGATTTGTGTTTGCTTGAGTTCTTCATCGGTTCCGCCAAACATAGTTCCGGTTATGTGGAAACCAAGAAGAGTATTTGCTTTTTCAAAAAGTTCTCTGGCAATAACTGAGCTTTCAAAAAGGTCTTTGCCCATTCCTGAAAACTGTGAGCCTTGTCCTGGGAAAATATATGCTTTCATAAACTACGAATTAAGAATTTTCACGAATGTACGAACGAGAACCAAATGAAAAAGAAAATGAAAAATGGAAATATCAACAAAGGATTGTGTCGATAACTTCTTTTGTAAAAAGGGATTGGTCTTTTTTATTTCTTAATAAAAATAAACTGCCCGCCTTCATCGCCTGTATCTTTGAGAGGGGAAAGCTTGGGTGTTTGCTCAGAATTATTTACAACAGGAATTTTTATTTTATCATATAACTGGCTCGCATCAAAATATTTACTTTCATTTTCACTTAATGACTTTAAAAAATAATATGCAAAAACAGAATGTCCGTTTTTTCCTCCATCCATCACCGGTTCGATACCGCCCGAAGTAAATGCCTGTCGGGAAGCCAGTCCGTGAACTTCCTTGTAATATTTTTCAGAATTTTCGAAAGGAACCGATACGGTATTTCCTCTGAACAAATCTCCGCTGAAGCAGGCATCGGCAACCAGCAATGTGTGTTTTGATTTAATGCCGCTGAGATAAGTTTGAATATCATTATTGGAAATATAATCAGCTGTTGTACTTGAAAGAGCATCAGCAGGAACCCAGAATCCTTTGTTCAATTCCTTTTTATATTCTCCGTGTCCGGAATAATAAATCAATACATTATCTTCTTCTTCTACATTTTTCACCAGCCACTCCAGTTCAGCAATGATTGCTTTTCGGGTTGCCTGTTCATTATATAGCGTGTGGAAACTGTCAAACTTGTATTTTGATTTGAGTGTTGTTTCAATTGTCTTGGCGTCATTCACTGCATTTTGCAAAGGCAACCATTTGCCTTTGTACTTATCAATTCCAATAATAACGGCATAATAATTTCCTATGAGCATGTCTTTTGACTTGGTAACATTCAATCCTTTTAAAGGGTCACCGCTACCGCGGTATTGCCCCTGTTCAGGCATCGCATCGGCATTGGTTTGAGTTCTGGAGGTATTGGCTGTATTGGAAGAAGTTGATTCTGATTCTGAAATTTTTGTTTTTGAAAGAAACACGAGCACATATTTTCCAACAGTATTATCAATTTTTTCTTTTTCTTTTTCTACAACAGAGTCGGGCTTGGTGGAAAAAAATCCTTTGCCGAATTTCTGAACTTCTTTTTCAACGCCAGTTTTTTTTGCCAGCGATATCATAAAAGTTACTTCAACACCTCCGTCAAGAGATAATTGTTCTATTATATTCCCCAGCGAAGGGTCGGAGAAAGTAATTTTCGCAGAGTAAATTCCGGATGCAAGGCGCTCTGCTTTTACATTGGATTGAGGAGAACTATTATAAGTGATTCCATTTAACATCAGGGAAAATGGCTCTCCGTTTTCTGAAAAGAAAACAAAATTGGATTTTTGAGAGAAAGCACAGAGCGAAGTAAGAAAGAGCAAAGCGGATAAGAATTTTTTTTTCATGACGTTGTGAATTTGAAACACCCTAAACAAATTTCATGCTAAAGATACAAACAATAAGGAAACGAATAATACAGCTATAAAGGTACAGTTTTTGAAAAAAATCTATTGGTGTTTTACAATTTAAAATAAATAATGTGGTCGCGGTCTTCCGGATTTGCGGTGTGTTTGTTTTTCTTTTTGAAAATGTGAACTCTGGGGAAGATATGTTTTTTTGTTTTCTTTTTCTGTTTTACGGTCTTGATGTCATGTTCTTTTTTCTTTTTCTTTTCAGGCTTGGGTTGTTTATGTTTCGTAGCAGTAGTATCTTTTTTCGGCATGTCTGTCTTGCCCTGTTTTTGCTTTTTCGGTTTCTTATCTTTTTTTCTGTTCACGTCAAACTTGCTCTTGCTTCTTGGTTTTTTATCTTTCTTTCCGAAATGAATATGCGGAACCTTAAGCATGAAATGAAAATCAATGCCTTTTATATCGCGTTTGGAAAGAAGAGGAAGCAGATCGGCTGTTCCGAAAATCAGCGGACCAATGCGAAGAGATGCTCCAGCGCGCACATGTGAATATTTGTTGTATGAAAAAGGAACATACGCACCCAGCCATTTCCAGTCCCAGCGCGGAGTGATGCTGAAAGTGGTTACTTCATGAATTTTATCTTCATTATTCTTAAACTGAAAAGCATAATTGAAAGTTGAATTCACATAAATATTTTTTCCTGCGTAATAGTCGCCTTGTGCGCTGATAAGCGTAGGAAGGTTCATCCTGAATTTATCATCATCCGGAACCATCTTGAATTTAAATTTCAGCGAATCATCTGCCGAAGCAAGCGGATTTGTTCCGGAACTTTGCAGTGTGTTAAAATCAACATTTCCTTGTACTTCCGCTTTGAAATCTCGCGCATCTGCGGGCTTCAAATATTTTATCCAGCCCAAATCCTGAACAGACAAACCGATTTTGTATTTGTATTCATGCTGAAGCGGAGTTGTTTTGGATTGTGATTTTGTACGGGAGTGAACATCCGTCAGCGGGTGAAATTCATAGGTAGCGCCAAGGTCAAGACCAAAAGATGGTTTTCCACCGGCTTTAAATTTTGCAGATTCCTTATTGAATTCAAGATTATCGGAATGACCGTAATGAATAAGTGAACTTTCAACACCAATACTGTCTTTAGTATAAAAATTATATTTTATATCCTTCACAAAAAGATACATGGCGGCAATTCCCTGAAGATATTTCAGTCGTCCTGCCACATTCAACCGTTCGTTGTTTGTTTGCATAACAGTTTTTCCGTATGTGATTCCGTATTCGTTCCACACCATTGCCTGTGCGCTGATTCTTAATGCAGATAAATCCTGGTTGAAAAGCGCGCTATCATTTTGTCCGTTAATCATAATATCAGCAAGTGTCGGATCAATGCCATCCAACTCTGCGTAAATCCTGCTCTTGCAGGTGAAAGCAAATGCGTCCTTGTGTTTCGGGCGGGTAAACATAAATGAGGGAAGTGTAATATTAACTCCGGCAAAAACTGAAACAGTTTTTCCATTTGAACCCAAGGTGAGAAAATTTGCCTGATCAAAAGGATCAGGATTCATGGATTTAAGATGCTTGCTCCCTTTTGAGTTCAGCCCGACATAATTATTTGCCACGGCTACATTTAATCCAATAATGGTTACATCCCATTTGCGGGGATTGTTTACAATGCTTGCAGGGTTTACATCAATTCCATTTACTCCAGCAAAGGCGCTGTTGGCAATGCCAAGGTAATCCTGAGAGTAACAAGTAGAGAACAGAAAGTGGAAAGTGAAAAAAGAAATGAAGTAATGAAAAATATTTTTCATTTTTCAATGTAATTTTCCTGAAATCAAATGAACAAACTCTTCTCTTGTTTTTTCATTGTTCAGAAATGCTCCCGTAAATGCCGAAGTTGTTGCAACTGAATTTTGTTTCTGCACTCCGCGCATGAGCATGCACAAATGTTTTGCTTCAATTACCACCGCAACGCCAAGCGGATTCAGTGTTTCCTGTATGCAGTCTCGGATTTGTGTAGTCAATCGCTCCTGCACCTGCAATCTTCTTGCGAATGCATCCACCACGCGCGGAATTTTGCTGAGTCCAACTATTTTCCCATTTGGAATGTATGCAATGTGCGCTTTCCCGAAAAATGGAAGCAGATGATGTTCGCATAAAGAATAAATTTCAATATCCTTTACAAGAACCATTTGTTTGTAATCATCTTTGAATAAAGCCGAGCTGAGAATTTCAGCGGGGTTGAGACAATTGCCATGCGTAAGAAATTGGATGGATTTTGCAGCGCGCTCCGGAGTTTTCAAAATGCCTTCGCGTTTTATATCTTCTCCCGCAAGTATTAATATCTGTCTGTAATAATCCGAAAGTTTTTCGGTATTTTCAGCATTATACTCATCCACTTTTTTGTAATTGCTCATAATTATTCTCCAAAATATTCTACATAATTATTTTCCGTTTCTTGGATTTTTACACAGTAAAGTTCGCAGCCAAGTTTTTTTATGGGTGATTCAATCTGTTTCCAGATTTCCACAGCTAGATTTTCAGTGCTGGCAAGTTTTCCTTTCATGAAATCCACATCAATATTCACATTTTTGTGATCAAGCTTTGAAATCACTTTTTCACGTATAACATTGCTCACGCCAGATAAATTCGTTACAAAACTTGTATCCGTATTTTGTTTTCCCTTCACTGTTACAAATAATTGGTAGTTGTGTCCATGCCAGTTTGGATTAGCGCATTTGCCGAACACTTCAACGTTTTTCTCAGCAGACCAATCCTCGCGAAACAATTTATGCGCTGCTGAAAACTGCTCCCTGCGAGTGATAAATACCATCTTGATTTTTTAGAACTGCAAATATAGAAAAGTACAGATTCATACTGATAGAATGAGTTCAGACAGATAAAATACATCAGTATATTTGACAAATGAAAATCCTGCTTGTTTCTGCAACCAAATTTGAGATTACTCCTCTGCTGAAAAAGTTCAGAAAAATTTCTGCTAAAGAAAATATTTCATCTTTTCGGTTCGGGGAACAATCCATTGACGTTTTGATTACAGGAGTTGGAATGACCGCAACGGCATTTCATTTAGGAAAAATTCTGAATAAAAAATATGACTTGGCAATTAACGCTGGGATTGCAGGAAGTTTTAAAAAAAATATTCCACTAGGAACCGTTGTGAACGTAACAAGTGATTGTTTTGCAGATTTGGGTGCGGAGGATGGCGAAAAGTTTTTGGCACTGAAGGAAATGGGAATGCCGGAAGTCAGAAGTCAGAAGTCAGAAGTCAGAAGCGATAAGATAAGAAGAGTTTTATCTGTTCTTCCAAAAGTAAAAGGAATTACAGTCAACACGGCTCATGGAAATTCTGTCAGCATAAAAAAGGTTATCAAAAAATTCAATCCTGATATTGAAAGCATGGAAGGTGCTGCTTTTTTTCTTGCTTGCAATCATGAAAAAATTTCCTGCGTTCAGATTCGAGCCATTTCAAATTATGTTGTGAGAAGAAACAAGAAAAACTGGAATATTAAACTTGCTGTTTCTAACCTTTCAGCTGCTCTTGAGAAAATATTAAGCGATATTCAATGAAGTCCGGATTTTTTTTGCTCTGTTTTCAACTTTCTTCTTTTCTTTCTATCTGCTTTTCACAAAAATCAATCGAAGACTCGCTTTTAACTGCTCTTGGAAATTCGAATGAAGATACTGGTAAAATCAGTATTTTATTGCAGCTATTTGAGAATTGTGATGAAAAGAATATGCTTAAATATTCTGAAGAAGCATTGCGGCTTTCGGAAAAACTTTATGACAAAAGAGGAGTTGCAAGTTCGCTGAATAATTTGGGATACGTCTATGCCAATTTTGGGAAAATGGATGAAGCGTTGGAATATTACTTAAAGAGTATGAAAATCTGGGAGGAGTTAGATGATAAAAAAGGAATTGCAACCGCACTGAATGAACTGGGATTTATTTATGATGCAACCGGTCGAAGAGATAAAGCGCTTGAGTCGTATGAAAAGAGTCTGACAATCAGAATGAAGCTTGGTGATAAAAAAGATATTGGATATTCCTTGAATAATATCGGGGTTGAATATAAAATCATGGGAAACCTTGATAAAGCACTCGTGTATTTTATGCAAAGTCTTGATGCATGGGAGAGTGCAAAACATATAGAAGGTATTTCGACTGCATTAAATAATATTGGGTTTTGCTATTACATCAAAAATAATTTACTGGATGCCCTGCAGTATTATCACAAAGGGTTGGAACTGCAAAAAGAGATTAGAAATATGTTTGGAGTTGGGAATTCGCTTAACAATATCGGAGCGGTATACCATAAGCTTGGCGATGAAAAAAAAGCAATTGAATATTCTGAAGAAGCGCTAAAAATTGCACAGGAAAATAATTATCCTGAGTTTATTGCAAGAGCAGCAAAATTACTGGCGGACATTTATTCTTTAAAGGCTCAGAAAGCTTTTGGTCAAGATGTGGGCAGCTGGAAGAAAGCATATGAATATCATAAATTCTATTCTGAAATGAAGGATACATTGTTGAATCAGGAATCCTCTAAACAAATCACCGAAATGCAAACCAAATATGAAACGGAGAAAAAAGAACAGCAGATTGCTTTATTAAATAAGGATAAAGAACTTCAGGACGCACAAATGAATCGCCAGAAAATAATAATCTGGTCAGTGGCAGCAGGATTATTAGTTGCTTTGATTCTTTCAGTATTTATTTTTCGTGAAAGAAGAAAATCTGAAAAACTTCTGTTGAACATTCTTCCTGCTGAAACAGCGAGAGAATTGAAACAACACGGCAAAGCAACGGCAAAACATTATGAAAATGTAACAGTAATGTTCACTGATTTTAAAAATTTCACTGACATTTCCGAAAAACTTTCTGCAGAAGAATTGGTGAGCGAGTTAGATTTTCTTTTTAAGAAGTTTGATGAAGTAATTTCCAAATACCCAATAGAAAAAATAAAAACCATCGGAGATGCGTATATGTGTGTGGGTGGATTGCCGACAGCAAACACAACGAATGCGATGGATGTTGTGAAAGCAGCGATGGAAATACAAAATTGGATGAAAGGACAAAGTAATAAATGGAGCCTTAGAATAGGAATTCATACAGGTTCTGTTACAGCTGGAGTAGTTGGAGATAAAAAATTCGCTTACGACATTTGGGGAGATACAGTTAATACAGCGAGTAGAATGGAATCATCAGGCAAAGCTGGAAAGATTAATATCTCAGGAACAACTCAAGAGTTAATCAAAAATAAATTCAGTTGTCAATTCAGAGGAAAAATTCCTGCTAAGAACAAAGGCGAAATTGAAATGTATTTTGTGGAACAAAATTCTATTTAGTATTCGCAAACTCAATCACACAAGTCCATTTTTCTTTTTTGTGCGGCTGAATGGAAACTCCTGCGTACTGCAGGTTTTTATCCATTATGGTTTTTCGATGTTCAACAGTTCCCTGTCCTTCGTCAATCAGCAAATGCATAACGATTGAAAGCGCCTTGTCAAATCCGTAATCGCAATTTTCAGCAGTGGAAGAATAAGTTTCTTTAAATTTTTTCATTCGGAAATCATAACTTTTTCCATCCGAAGTAAAATGCCCGAGATTTCCTTTTTTGCCAGTATCCTTTGCATGGTCAACTGCTTCTTCAGTCAAATCCTGTTTTACAGTGAGAACATCCATGGGCTTGTATTTTACCTGCAAATCATTCTTTAGCGAACTTGCGAATGAAGTGAATTTTGTTTTGGTGGAATCCATGTATTTCTGAAAATAGGTTTTGCAGAAAAGTTCAGGTTTCATGCGTACGAGATTCATATAGTAAATCACTTTCTTTTCTTCAGCCGTATAATTTATTTCATCTTTTGCTGTGTTTGCTTTTTCAAGTGTGGCTGCATCCCATTTTGAAAATGGATAATCTTCGCATGGTTTTCCAAATGAGAAGAGTAATATTGTTGCTGACAAAAGGGGAAATATTTTTTTCATAGATATGTTATTTTATTGAATATACTTTTTCTCCGTTCAAATATGTTGCCAAAACTTTCACATTTGGCACTTCATCAATATTTATTTTCATAATGTCTTTGTCTAATATTACAAAATCGGCAAACTTGCCGGGCTCAAGGCTTCCCTTTTCCTTTTCTTCGAAGTTCGCATAAGCCGCCCAAATGGTCATACCTTTCATAGTTTCTTCTCTTGTCAGCGCATTTTCCATTTGGAAACCTCCTTCGGGAAATCCTTTCAAATCTTTTCTCGCAACCGCAGCATAAAATGTGTACATGGGATTAATATTCTCCACAGGGAAATCTGTTCCAAGCGCAATCATTCCGGCTGCTTTCAATAAATCTTTATAAGCATAAGCGTATTTCACACGTTCTTCTCCCAATCTGTCTTTTGCCCAGTACATATCGGAAGTTGCGTGGGTAGGTTGGATAGAAGGGATAAGACGGTAATCTTGCTTTGCAAGTGAATTTATTTGTGAAAGCAATTTTATATCATTTGCTGCCGTGACTTGAAAATGCTCAATTCTCCATCTCATATTAAGGAGGGAATATTTAAACTGAAAACAATATTTCCCATACGTATTAATTAATAATCTATCTGCAGAGTCGCCTATACAATGTGTATTCATCTGAAAACCTTTATCAAGCATTGTCTGTGCCATCTCTTTAAAATATTCCGGTTTGCTTAATAAAAATCCCCGCCAACTTTTTTTATCAGAATAATCTTCCAACAAGCAAGCGCCACGAGAACCAAGTGCGCCATCGGCATAAAATTTAAATGAGCGTACGTTTAATTTTTCTGTTTTATAAATTCCATGATCCAAATAGTAATTCAGATTTTCTTTATTGTCGGTGAGCATAGCGTACACACGCATTTTCAGTTCGCCTTTTTTTTGCATTTCATCCATCAAATCCACAATTTGTTTTTCAAGACCAGCATCATCAACGGTTGTCAATCCAACTGCAAAACAATTTTTCTGAGCAGCAAGTAATGCGTCTCTTGCTTCAGGTTTGCTTTCTGTAGGAATTTTATTAGCAACCAAATCAACGGCATTGTCAATTAAAACTCCGGTAAGATTATCGGTTGATTCAAGTTCTCCTTTTTTAGCAAACCCGCTTTTGTAATGCTCAATGCTTCCACCATCAATTTTTGTATTGTTGGTGATTCCTGCTCTGCGCATGGCTTCGGAGTTTACCAGCACTGCATGACCGTCAATGCGTTTTAGAAAAACAGGAGTATTCGGAAAAAGGGAATCGAGTTTATCTTTTGTGGGAAATTCTTTTACTTCCCAGTCATTCTGATCCCAACCTCTGCCTAAAATCCATTCTCTTTTTTTGGTTTTTGAAAAATCTATAACACGCTGAATAACTTCATCAAAAGATTTTGTTCCTACAAGATCTGCCTGATTCAGCCCTTTTCCATAACTATAAAAATGACAGTGTGCATCAATGAGTCCTGGAAAAACCGCTTTGCCTTGCGCGTCTATTTTTTCTCCATCGTATTTAGCAAGGATGGAATCATTTGTTCCTACTGCAATAATTTTTCCATCCTTCACCGCGAAGCATTCGGAAGTTGAAAAAGATGAATCAACGGTGTAAATAATCGCATTGTGTACAATCAAGTCAACTTTTTCTTTTTGAGGAGATGAACAGGAAAAAAGAAATGTGGCAAATGAAACAAGGAATACAATTATTTTCATCAGGAATTATTTCTGTTTACAATATAAGCATTTGCCTGTGCGGTTGGAGTAATCACCACATCATTAATGTTTACATGAGCAGGGCGAGAAGCAGTCCAGAAAATTATTTCAGCGATGTCTTCGGCAGTTAGCGGATTTATTTTTTCATAAGTTTTTTTTGCGCGGTCAGCATCTCCTTTAAATCTCACAAGTGAAAATTCTGTCTCCACTAAACCAGGAGCAATGTTCGTCACGCGGATTCCATGTTCGAGCATATCAATGCGCATACTCTGGCTGAGCGCATCCACGGCAAACTTAGTGGCACAGTAAACATTTCCTTTCGGGTATGCCTGTTTGCCCGCGAGTGATGCTACATTTATTATATGTCCTTTTTCGTTTTCAATCATTAGCGGTGCGATGTGGCGCGTTACATATAAAAGTCCTTTCACATTTGTGTCAATCATTTTTTCCCAATCTTCAATATCTCCTTCTTGAATCAGTCCAAGACCTGAAGCAAGTCCAGCGTTGTTGATGAGTACATCAATTTTTTTCCACTCTTTAGGAAGCAATGAAAGATTTTTCTGAACTTCTTTCAGATACCGGACATCAAAATTAAGCGCAAGAACTTTTACTTTGAATTTTTTCTTGAACTCATCGGAAAGTTTTTCCAATCGGTCTTTTCTTCTGCCTGTAATAATTAAGTCATAGCCGTTCTTCGCGAAAATTTCTGCAGATGCTTTGCCGATACCCGATGTTGCTCCTGTGATGAGTGTAATCATGCTGCTGTTTTATTTAATTTGCTATTCCTGATTCCAAATGAAAAATAAATTACCAATCCAATTATCAACCAAATCATAAATCCGAACCAGCTTGAAAGCGGAATTTGTGCCATCATGTAGAAACAGAAAATCAATCCGAGAACAGGAATGAGTGAAAGATTCTTCGTAAAAGATAAAACCGACATTATTAAAGCAAGAATTAAAAATAACCACATAGGGATTTTATCTTTGAAAGAACCCCAATCACCGAAGGAAAGAAAATTATCCATCCAATTCTTCGCGTAAATAAAAACCAAAACTCCGGAGAGAACGGATAGAGCAGGCATGATGAATTTTGCGTTCAGGTATGGAGTTTTGAATTTTCCCTTTGGTGCTTCAGGGTTATTCCGGAGTTTCAGGACGCCTGCACATACAAGCACAAACGCAAACAAAGTTCCCATCG
Source organism: Bacteroidota bacterium (assembly GCA_016213405.1). Lineage (NCBI taxonomy): Bacteria > Pseudomonadati > Bacteroidota > Bacteroidota bacterium. The sequence continues at coordinate 45,147 of JACRAM010000012.1, read as the reverse complement.
AGCAAAGGTTCAATACTTCTTCACTCGGAATAAATAAAGTAGGAATAGCAACCACAAATCCAGTTACGACTGTAGCAAAAGAGGGAGTTTTATATTTCCTGTGAATCTTTGCGAATTTTTTTGGCAACAATCCATCGCGGCTCATGCTCATCCATATTCTCGGCTGACCCATTTGAAAAACGAGAAGCACGCTCGTCATCGCTATTACTGCGCTTACAGCAATGATTCCTGAAAACCAATGCATGTTCAATCTTCCGAAAACAAAAGCAAGCGGATCTCCAACAGCAAGTTGGTCGTACTTCACCATTCCGGTGAGAACGAGCGCCACTAAAATATAAAGTATAGTACAAATAATTATGGCATACATCATTCCTCTCGGCAAATCACGTCTTGGATTTTTACATTCTTCGGCAGTAGTTGAAATCGCATCAAAGCCGATGTATGCAAAAAATACAGAGGATACTCCTTTAAGAACTCCCCCCACACCATTCGGTAAAAATGGATTCCAATTTTCAGTATCTACATGAAATATTCCAACGGAAATCACAAGTAGAACTACACAAAGTTTTATTACCACCATTGCATTGCTTGCATTGCGGGTTTCTTTGATTCCGATATAAACCAACCATGTGATGAAAATAATTATTGCGATTGCCGGAAGGTCTGCAATCAGATGAAATCCACCCATGGATGGAGAATTCACCCATGCGTTGTATCCTGTTTGCATGCTCGTGGGCAACTGAGTAATTGTTTTTCCTATTGCGAGAGAATCTGTTGCAGATTGAAAATGACTTGAAGCAGAAACATAATCAATGCTTGCCCATTCCGGGACATGAAAGCCTTGTATGGAGCCGATATGAATGGAATCAAGAAGACCTGTAAAATAATCCGACCAGGAAACTGCAACTGTAACATTTCCCACAGCATATTCCATAATGAGCGCCCATCCGATAACCCATGCGATGAGTTCTCCGAACGCAACGTAAGAATAAGTGTAAGCGCTTCCGGAAACAGGAACCATCGAAGCAAATTCAGCATAGGCGAAACCGGCAAATCCGCAGGCAATCGCTGTGAAGGCAAAAAGAAAAATTACTCCTGGACCCCCGTCAGCGCTGGCAGTGCCAATGGTGGAAAAAATTCCTGCTCCAATTATGGCGGCAATTCCGAAAGCTGTTAAATCACGAACACCAAGATGTTTTGCGAGTGAAACATGTTCGGCATCTGATTCTCCTGCTTCAATCTGCTTAAGAATACCTGAAATTGATTTTTTTCGGAATAAGTCGGAGAAATTCATTTGGGAAAAATAAGAGAGGCAAATGTAGAAAATTTCCTATCCGATAAATTTTTTCAGAAAAGGAAACTTATGCAGGAGTTTTTCTTTGTCAAGTAGTAAGAGAAAAGTAATTAGAAAGAAAGGAAGTGCAGGAATTTTATACCTGACTACGGCTCCCAGAATAGGTGTTGTTAGTCCGATTAATGCAAAAAGTAAAACGGTTATGCTAAAACAGAAATAAATCATGTTCCTATTTTGAATTTTCCGAGAAACGAATAACATGCAAATGAAAATAAATAATAAAATAAAAATATTTTCTATGGCAGAAAAAATCATCAACGGGTTTTTTGCTTCAAGAAGATGTGGTCGAAATGCTGTATTGAAGAAAGCAAGCGGTGCGTTTTTGATAATGCTTGGAATGGTGGGTTCTATAAGAGGAATTTTAATGTAACTCCCTGCGGCCGGCTGGTCATAGAAAATCCAATAAGTAGAAGTGTCAGAGGAACTATGCACATACATTGAATCAAGATGAGTTGTTAAATTCCATGATGTATATGCAATGCCCGGAACTATTTTGCAGAATCCGGGATTATTTTTCAGGCGGATAATACGTTTTTCAATATTCGGATATATGTAAACAAATTTGTTCAGTTTCTGATTTCCCAGATAGCTGCCTCCTTGCGCCATATAAATTCCCTGCCGCTGCTTTTCCATCAGCATAAAAGGAAAATGATATTTTGGAATCACTAGCCCAATGGAAAAATAAATAATCAGGACGACAGCATATTTTATTTCCGAAAAACGATTTTTTGTTTTTACAACCCATGTATGCGCTATGAGAGCGGGGAGAAGAACAAGCAGGATATAAATTTTAGTAATAGATAATAAAAACAAAAAAATAAATACCAAACAAAGTCGTTTGGCAGAAACTCCTTCTTGAATGAATTTTTGATAATGGTAAATGACCATGCCTAAAAAGAACACAATCAAACCTTCTTTCAATACGCCAGAACCCCAGAAGAGAACGGAGGGTAAAAGAAAAATAGCAGCGAATAATTCTTTTTTCTTATTTGAAAGAAACGAAGAGAATGATTTGTAAATTCCCATCAACCCTGTGAGCGATAAAAAACAAATGAAAACTGTATGAACGTGGTAGTTGCTGAATGAAAAAATATCTACCAGTGCGTTGAAGCGGATTAACGTTCTGTTTTCGTCATACATCCCTTGGTTAAATGGTCTTGTCCAGTGACCCATATCATCATTATAATAATGCAACAAGGATGCATCAGGAATGCCCAAAAGCATTTTGAAATAGTCCAGCGGCTTAGAAAAAAGTGCATTATACATTACTTTGCCGTCATCAAAATATTTAAAGATGTCTGCAGTTAATCGATCGGGATAAATGCGTGTATACACAAGCCATAAAATAGTTCCGGCAACTATTTTTAAAAGAAAAACAAAAACAATAATTTTTCTTGAAATAGATTCATCCCTGAAGAAGTTTATTTTCCAGATAAGAAAAATAAACAGTACTGTGTAGGTAATTGCAAGAAGGATTCCAAGCATAAGACAAAGATAAGAGAGAAGATAATGTGAGATTGAAAAAGGAAAATCAAATGTATTATTCGTAATTCGCCTATATTCGTAATTCTTAAAACCATGAAAAAGGTTATTCTTTCCGTTACCAACGACCTCACTTCAGAACAGCGTGTACACAAGGTTTGTATGTTTCTTTTAAATCTTGGTTTTGATGTAATGCTTGTCGGCAGATTAAGGAGAAACAGTTTTCCCTTAGAAAATCGCCCTTATAAAACGAAACGTTTGTTTCTTTTTTTTGATAGCGGGCCAATGTTCTATGCTGAATATAACCTGAGATTATTTTTTTACCTGCTTTTTCATAATGCGGATGTTTTAGTCGCAAACGATTTGGATGCGCTTCTTGCAAATTATCTTGCATCAAAATTTAAATCAAGTAAACTTGTTCACGATAGTCACGAATATTTTACGGGAGTTCCCGAGTTGGAAGGAAGAGCTTTTGCGAAAAAAACTTGGAAAAGGATAGAGAGAAGGATTTTTCCAAAACTGAAAAGCATTTATACGGTGAATGATTCCATAGCAAGATTATATAAAGATGCATACGGTGTTGATGTCAAAGTGGTCAGAAATTTTCCATTGCTCATAGAAAATGAAGAAAGAGTTTTGAAAACAAAAAAAGAATTACAGCTTCCTGAAGAAAAAAAAATAATTCTTTATCAGGGTTCGGTAAATGTGGACAGAGGGCTGCTCGAAGCGGTTGAAGCTATGCAATATGTAAATGATGCCGTGCTTTTGATTGTCGGTGATGGAGATATACTTGAAAAAGTAAAAGCAAAAGCTTTACAATTAAACCTAAATGAAAAAGTTCTTTTTAAAAAGAAAGTGCCATTTGATGAATTAAAGCATTATACCAGACATGCAGATCTGGGAATTTCTCTCGACAAAGACACGAATATTAATTACAGATTCAGTCTCCCGAATAAGATTTTTGATTTTGTCCATGCAGGGGTTCCTGTACTTGCTTCCAATCTTGTTGAGATCAAAAAAATAGTTGATAAACACGAAATTGGAGAGATGGTTGAAAATCATAACCCTAAACACATTGCTGAAAAAATAATTTTCATGCTGAATGATTCCGAAATAAGAAAAATGTGGAAAGAAAACTGTCTTCTTGCTTCAAAAGAATTCTGCTGGCAGAATGAGGAATATATTTTGAATGAGATATATTCCCAATTTCTTTGAACACCTTCTCTGGTAAATACTTACTTTTATCCTTGACAAATTTTCTATTGCGATGCTTCTGAACAAAACCATCACTTTAACATCTTTCATATTCGTTATTGGAGTTTTTTCTTTTGCTCAAAAATCACGAATAGATTCTCTTGAACAAAAACTTAAGATTGTTCAAGAAGATACCGGTCGCATCAACACTCTTCTTGAAGTTGTTGCAATACTAGTTGATGATAACACTACAAAAGCTGAATCATACATTAAGGAAAGCTTAGCACTTTCTGAAAAATTATCTTTTAAAAAAGGAATAGCTGAGAGTAATTTTTATCTCGGAAAATTGTCTGAAAATAATTCGAAATATGGCGAAGCGATTTCTTATCTCAATAAAGCTCTCAAAGCCTATAATGAAATCAATGACAAGAAAAATGTTTCCTCCACGCTGAATAAAATCGGTGATATATACTGGTGGCTTTCCGATTATCAGCACGCGTTGGAAAATTATTTCAATGCACTGAAAATAAATGAAAAGTTAGGCAATAAAAAAGGAATCGCGATGTGCTATAGGAATATTGGCTGGGTGTACAATCGCCAGCAGAATTACGAACAGGCGCTGAGTTTTTTTCAAAAGTCGCTGGATTTATATCGGGAAGTTAAGGACACTATTCAAACTGCTATTCTCTACAGCGATATGGGTACGCTCTATGGCTACAAGAAAAATCATAAACTGTCTCTCCGTTTTTTTCTCAGCGCTTTGGATGTTCTGAAAAATACAGGTAAACGAGAAGGCCTTGCCATCCTTTACGCAAATCTCGCCATTGCCTATTCAAATAATCATGACCCGATTCTTGCAAAGCAATATGTCCGCAAAGCGTTTGCGATTTTTTCGGAGGCAAATCAAAAAGTGCGGATTGCGGAAACGTATACAACTTTTGGAGATATTTTTTTAGAAGAAAAAAATTATGATTCAGTTTTGTATTATGCGGAAAAGTCCCTGATGTTTGCCCGGGAAGTAAATTACAGGGCTCAGGAAAAAAGTTCTTACAACATTCTGGCAAAAGCGTATGCTGGTTTGAAAAAATATAAAGAAGCGTTTGAATACAATCAGAAATATAACGATTTGAATGACAGCTTAACTTCAGAAGAAAGTATTAAGCAAGTGAGTGAAATGCAATCGCTCTATGAAACCGGGAAAAAAGAACAACAAATCGAATTACAAAATTTAGAAATAGCAAAACAGGCATCTGACATCAAACTTCAACGCGTGCTTTTGTTTTCATCTCTTATCGGAATGATTATTTTCCTTGCGATGGCATTCATGATTTGGAAGGAATACAAAGCGAAGAAAAAAACAAGCGAGGAATTAGCTGTGCAGAAAACAATTGTTGACCTGAAAAACAAAGACATAACCGATAGCATCAACTATGCACAGAAAATTCAGGAAGCAGTTTTCTCCGAAAAAGAAATTAAATACAGATTATTTCCTGATGCCTTTGTGTATTTCAAACCCCGTGATATTGTTAGTGGCGATTTTTACTGGTTCGCTGAAAAAAACGGAAAACGATTTATCGCTGCGGTGGATTGCACAGGACACGGGGTGCCTGGCGCATTCATGAGCATCATCGGCAATCACCTGTTGAATGAGATTGTCCTTACGAACGGAATACTTCAGCCTGCAGAAATATTAAATCAGCTTCATAAAGGAGTTCGTAATGTTCTCAAACAGGAAGAGCAAAAGAAACAAGCAGATGGAATGGACATAGCACTTTGCTGTTTTAATGAAAATAATAGTATAGAATTTGCTGGTGCTCACCGTCCACTGTATTTGGTTTCGAATGGCACACTCAAAGAAATTAAAGCTGATAAATTTCCCATAGGAGGTGTGGAAGCAAACGAGGACAAAAAATTTACAAATCATACTTTGAATCTGCAAAATGGAGACGTGATTTATATTTCTTCCGATGGTTATTCCGACCAGTTTGGAGGAACGAATGGAAAAAAACTCATGAGCAAAAATTTTAAAGAGCTTCTGCTAGCCAATGCTAATCTCACAATGCCAGAACAGGAAAAACTTCTTGACAATACAATTGAAAAATGGAAGGGAAGCCGTGAGCAGGTGGATGACATTCTGATAATCGGAATCAGAGTATAATATGTTAGTAACTGGTGTGAAGTTTTATTTCCCAAAATTTTATATTTGGCTTTTCAATTTTTGGAATCAATAACTATGTCAGCACTTGTGAAAGAAAAAGAAATTGAAGTAACTGTAGAAACAGCAAAAGAACTCGGACTTCTACCTGAAGAATTTGAAAAAATAAAAAAGGTTCTTGGCAGAAACCCAAATTTTACGGAGCTCAGTATTTATTCCGTGATGTGGAGTGAGCATTGCTCTTACAAAAATTCTATTAAGTGGCTGAAAACACTTCCGCGTGAAGGCAAAAATTTGCTGGCAAAAGCAGGAGAGGAAAATGCTGGATTGGTTGATATTGGAAACGGGCTTGCCTGCGCGTTCAAAATAGAATCACACAATCATCCTTCTGCGATTGAACCCTATCAAGGTGCGGCAACTGGCGTAGGAGGAATCAATCGCGATATTTTTACCATGGGCGCGCGCCCGATTGCACAATTAAATTCTTTGCGCTTCGGAGATTTACAGCTCGAAAAAACAAAGTGGCTGGTGAAAGGTGTTGTGAAAGGGATTGGTGATTACGGAAATGCTTTTGGAATTCCTACTGTTGGTGGGGAAGTTTATTTTGACGAATGCTACAATGTAAATCCTCTTGTGAATGCGATGAGTGCTGGAATTGTTAAAGTGGGTGAAACTGTTTCTGCGACATCGCATGGAGTTGGCAATAAAATTTACATCGTTGGATCCGCTACAGGCAAGGATGGAATTCACGGTGCTGCTTTCGCTTCAAAAGACATTACAGAAAATTCTGCTGATGACTTGCCTTCTGTTCAAGTGGGAGATCCGTTCCAGGAAAAAATTTTATTGGAAGCATCACTTGAAGTGGCGAAGACAGGTGCACTCATCGGAATGCAGGACATGGGTGCTGCGGGAATTACCTGCTCCACTTCTGAAATGTCGGCAAAAGGAGAACATGGAATGAAAATTTATCTCGACAAAGTCCCGCTCCGCCAGCAAAATATGGCTGCATGGGAAATTCTTCTCTCGGAATCGCAGGAAAGAATGCTGATGGTAACAAAGAAAGGAAAAGAAAAAATTGTTGAGCAGATTCTTGACAAATGGGATATTCCTTACGCTGTAATTGGAGTTGTTACGGATACAAAAAGGTTAGAATATTTTCTGGATGGAGAGTTAATTGCAGATGTTCCTGCTGAGTCGCTTGTGCTTGGTGGAGGAGCTCCTGTTTACTCGCGCGAATCAAAAGAACCCGCTTATTTTTCCGAGGCGAAAAAGTTTTCTGCAGAAAAAATTAATGAGCCAAAAGATTTAATAGAAGCAGGAAAGTTTTTGCTTTCTCATCCGAATATTTGTTCCAAGCGCTGGGTGTATCATCAGTATGATTCGATGGTAGGCACGGTGAATCAAAGTACCAATTCTCCATCTGATGCTGCGATTGTTAACTTGAAAGAAACGGAATGTGCGCTTGCGTTTAAGGTTGATTGCAATTCAAGATATGTTTATGCCGACCCTGAAATGGGCGCAGCCATAGCAGTTTCAGAGGCGGCAAGAAATATTGTCTGTTCTGGCGGAGAACCACTTGCGATTACAAACTGTTTGAACTTCGGCAACCCGTACAACCCAGAAGTATTTTGGCAGTTTGTGAGCGTGATAAAAGGAATGGGAGAGGCTTGCAAAAAATTTAATACTCCTGTTACTGGGGGAAATGTAAGTTTCTATAACCAGTCGTCTTATGAAGGACCTGTTTTTCCAACGCCTGTAATCGGAATGCTTGGAATACTTGACAAGAAAAATAAAATGACTCTTGACTTTAAGCAGGAAGGAGATTTGATTTATCTCATAGGAGAAATGCGTGATAATATTTCCTGTTCTGAATATCTTTATTCTTACCAAAAAGTGAAACTTTCTCCGGCTCCATATTTTAATTTGGAGGAAGAATTCAAAGTTCAAGAAGCTGTGAAAGAAGTGATAAAGAAAAATCTTATTCAATCAGCACACGACATTTCTGATGGTGGGTTGTTTATCACACTTGCAGAATCCTCTATTTACTCAGGGTTCGGATTTGACATCAGCACCGATGAATCCATCCGCACAGATGCTTTTCTTTTCGGAGAAGGGCAAAGCAGGATAGTAGTGACGGTTCGTCCTGGAGATGAAGACAATTTTCTTCATGAAATGATGGAACGCGATGTGGATTTCAGTTCTCTCGGAACGGTGATGGGAGATGAAATGGTGATAGATGAAGAAATATTTCTGAAAGTTGAAGAAGCAAAAAATTTATACAACATTTCGCTGGAAAATCTATTGAAATAATCTTGAAATATTTTTTTAAAATATTATTTCTTCTATTTTTATTTTTTATTTTTTCTTTTTTAATTTCCTTTTCCCAGGATACTCCTTCTTCTCTTTTAAAATCCGCCAAACAGAAAGAAGAGGTAAAGGACTTCAAAGGAATGGTTGAAGATTGTTCTAAAGCAATTTCCCTGAAAGCCGATTTTGACAGTGCCTATTGTTTGAGAGGACTTGCGTATCTCAAAACAGGCGATATGAAAAATGCATCTTCCGATTTTAACAAGGCAGTAAAGATTAATCCGAAATATTCTGATGCACATTCATTCAGAGGAATTCTAAAAGCATCACATGAAGATTATATAGGAGCAGTAAAAGACTTAAGCCGAGCGATAGAACTGAATCCTACGAATCCAAAATCATTTTATAACCGGGCCATTGCAGAGGCCTATATGTCGGATTACGCAGATGCTGTGGAAGATTTAACCGAAGCAATAAAATTAAAACCTGATTATATTGAAGCGTATTACAGCCGCGCCTACTGGCAGGATGTGAGCGGAAGCTATTACGAGGCAATTGATGATTATAAAAAAGTAATTGAATTGAATCCAAAGCATATTGAAGCGTATATCGGCATGGCAACCGTGAAATACATGAACAATGAAAAACAATCCGCCTGCGAGGATTTAAAAAAGGCAATTGAAATAGGAAGCATCAAGGCGGAGGAACTCAGTAATATATTTTGTAAATGAGTGCATTAAATAAATATTTATTTCTTGTTTTCTGTTTCATCATTCTTAGTTCTATTTCTTCTTTAGCGCAATTAGCCATTACTCCCTCTGTAACAAATGCAACCTGTCCTGATTCATCAAATGGAAGCATATCTGTTATTGTTTCTGGAGGCACAACGCCTTATACATATCAGTGGCTTCCTGATTTGCAAACAACTTCTTCTATAACAGGAATTTCTCCCGGAACTTATTCTATTACGGTAACTGATAATATAGGAAGCAGTTCAACAGCATCTTATGTAGTAGGTCCGACACCTTTTGCTGACAATGCAGACATTCAATCGCCCTTTTGTACAAGTAACGGTCATATTGTTCTCATTCCAATAGGAGGAACTGCACCTTATCAATTTTCATGGAGCACAGGCAGTACAAATCAAAGCATCACAAGTATTGGAGAAGGAGTTTATTCCGTAGTTGTTACTGATGCAAATAATTGTTCTGTTACATATTCTTACCCGCTTACAGAAACCGAATGTTTTGTAACTCCTGAACCGTACTTCACTCCGAATGGGGACGGAATTAACGATACTTGGTTTATTTCCAATGCACAATATTTTGATAATGCCCATGTGATTGTTTTTGACCGTTGGGGAACACGCGTTCATGAACAACGCGGTACCTATGAACCATGGAATGGAAAAAGTTATCTTGGCATTTCCGTTCCTGTTGCTGTATATTATTATTTCTTTTATCAGGAAAAAGATGACAAGCAAAAAAATTCTAAAAGCGGAAGCGTAACCATCATGAGATAAAAATGAAATCATGAAGTATAAATTAATTATTATTATTTGCTGTTTGCCATATGCCATATGTCATATGCCATGTGCCATGTCTCAGCAAACTCCTCAGTACACACAATACATGCTCAACAATTACGGCTTGAACCCCGCTGCATGCGGAATTTCAAACAACAAAATTGAAGTGCTTGCAGGTGTGCGGAGGCAATGGGTGGGTTTTCCAAATTCTCCCACGACTTCTTTTTTTAATTATAATATGCTTGTTGGCAAGAAAGCAAGTTTCAGCCGTGGATTTCACGGAGTAGGTGCTTATTGGCAAGGTGATAATATGGGAAACATTATTAAGACAGATGATTTTTATGGCTCTTACACATACCACTTGCGCCTGATGCGATTCGGCTACATTGCATTTGGACTGGCAGCAGGAGTGAGAAGGTATGGTTTTCGAATAACAGACATTAATGACCCTGCCCTCAACAGCAAAAACCTATGGCTTTATCCTGATTTTATTCCTGGCGTGAAATTTTATAACAGCACATGGACGTTTGATTTGTCAGTAAAGCAATTGTACAAATACAAAGTGAAACAGGGAGGAAACAGGGTGGGTTCTCCGGCAAAACTTCCTCCTCATCTTTATTTTACTGCTTCGCGCAAGTGGTGGGCGCGACCTCATTTGCTTGTTATGCAATCTCTTCATCTGAAATATAATTTCTCCTCTTTGCCATCGACAGATTACAATATGCTCGCTTATCTGAATAAAAATTTTGCTGTAGGAATATCTTACCGCCATCTTGATGCAGTTGCAGGCATCGTGCAGTTCCGCTATGATAAATTAGTGATTGGCATTGCCTACGATTACACCATTGCGCCTTACCGGATTGGGTTTGCAAACTCGCAGGAACTCATGGTCGGGCTTTCTCCTTCCCCTTATTATGGCGGCAGCGATCAGGGGGGAGGGCATTACCGCACAGCCGAGTGTCCGACATTTCAGTACTAATTGTAACTCGTCATTGCGAGCGAAGCAATCTCTTTAATGAAAAATTTTCTGAAAAAAATCTGGCGTTTCTTTCTCAGATTTCTGAAATGGTTTTTCATCATCAGTGTGGTGTCGGTAATTTTATTCCGGTGGATTCCGATTCCATACACGCCTTTCATGTTGGTGCAATGCGTGGAGCAAATGTTTGACAGCAAGCGCGAGGTAAAACTGAAAAAAGATTGGGTTTCGTTGGAAGAAATTTCTCCCAACCTCCTATTAGCAGTTGTTTGTTCTGAAGACCAGAATTTTTTGGAACATAATGGTTTTGATTTTGACGCGATAGAAAAAGCTGTGAAGCATAACAAAAATCACAAGCGCAAGCGCGGAGCCAGCACCATCAGCCAGCAAACGGCAAAAAATGTTTTTCTCTACGATGGCAGAAACTGGATTCGAAAAGGATTTGAAGTGTATTTCACTTTCATGATAGAACTTTTCTGGAACAAGGAAAGAATAATGAAAGCCTACCTGAATGTGATTGAGTTTGGCGATGGAGTGTATGGAGCCGAAGCTGCCTCGCAGGAATTTTTCCACATATCTGCGAAAAAGTTATCGCGTGAGCAGGCAGCTTTGTTAGCGGCTGTTCTCCCTGCTCCTAAAAAATTCTCTGTAAAAAATCCTTCACCTTATGTGCGAAGGAGGCAGCAATGGATTTTAGGGCAGATGGAAAACTTCGGGGAGTTAAAGTTTGATGAAGAAGAGAAAGAGAAAAAATAATTATTCTGTCACCAGTTTTAAAATCTTTTCACTCTGTTCGTTCTTTAATTTCAGAAAATAAATTCCACTGGCTCCACTCAAGTTTACAGTTTCTTGTTTGCTGTTTGTAGTTTTGAAAAATATTCTTTCTCCAAGAACATTATACACTTCTAAGTCAACCGTAGACCGTAAACCATAAACAGTAAACTCCCCGTGAGAAGGATTCGGATAAACCTCCACCGACAACTGATTGCCGATAACCGGTTCCAATCCTGTATTCTGCACACACGTCCATGTGGAAGTAAATCCAGCATTGTTCACAAATGGATCAGAAACAAAATGAACGGTGAGTGCACCACCTGTTGAATTGATTGTTCCCGGAGAAGTTGTGCCTGTGTATCCGCCAATCAAAGGAGAAGCAGTTGAAGTTCCATCATGAATGTATAGAGAATCATAACCATTTTCCAAATCAAAACTTGTAAAATTTATTGAAACAGAAGTGGCAAACACAGGCGCGATGGTATACGTGTAATCTTCATTCCCTCCATAGGAAGCAGAGGGTCCTCCTGAATCATCCAATGTTCCTGAGCAGACTGTATCAGTAGTTGCACAAACTGGCGTAGTGAAACTTGTCCCGTTTGTATAGGTGCTTCCATTCCATATTCTCCAATAGTAAATTGTATTGGGTTTGAACTGCAGATAATTGGTCGGCACATTAATATTTGCAAACCCGCCCGGACACCCGATTGTAGTAATCGAAGAAACATCCTTGTTCCAGAAATTGGTAAAAGTCGGGTCGTCAGTAACATCCACAAACCATCCGTTGCCGGAATTGTTCCAGTTGAGTACAACTCCGATGCTCGGGCAATTATTTTGCGTGACAGAAAGATTTGACGGTGGAGATGATGCGCAGTTCCAGGTAGCTTTCCATCCCGAGTTAACAGTTGACCCGTCTGATTTCCAGCGAAGTGTTAGTGCTGCTCCTGTTGAATTAATTGTGCCAGGAGAATTTGTTCCTGTATAACTTCCAATTAAAGGCGAAGCGGTTGAAGTGCCATCATAAATCCAAAGAGAATCATAATTTACTTCTGTGCTGAATGAACTGAACACAAGTGAAACAGAAGTTGCTCCTGTTGGAGCAATGGTGTAAGTATATTTTTCATTGTCGTAATAATTTCGGTTGGGTCCGCCCATGTCAAAAATAGTATCCACGCAGGCAACTGTTCCGCAGTCAGAAAATTTATCTCTGATTTTATCCCAGTAATCCGTATATCCGTCATCATAACTCAACGCCCAGATGCCGATTCCTCCTATGCCAAATTGGTTCACAACATCAAATCTTTTTCCCAGACTATATCCGCTGTTGAGGAAAAGTTGCCGGTTTCCTCCATTGTTAAATGCGTAGTAAACGGAATAACTGTTTGCATCCCATTGCGGGTTGGAATAATATCCGTTTGAATTTGCTTTAACCTGGTAAAAAAAACGGGCAGAACCGGTTCCGGTTGTCGCAGATGGAATGGTCAGAGCGCTGGTCGGCCATTCTTCCCCATAATAAGGAAGCCCCAGCAAAAGTTTTGCATTCGGAACACCTTTGTTTAAATAATATGAAATGGATTTTGTATGCGTATAGTTATAAGAAGTTTGAAAATTATAAAGTGGGTCAGAGGGTCCTGCGGTGGCGCTTCCGCTGTAATAATAATCGTAGCCCATGATGATGAACAGGTCAACATAATTTTTCATGGCATTCACATCCCAAACCGCGCTCCAGTCAACGGATGGAAGGGCGATGGAAACTTCATAGTTTGGATTTGCAGCATGCATTTGATTGCATAGATCGATCATAAAAGCGGTAATGTTCGCGCTTTGTGAAGCGGGCGCTGCTTCAAAATCTATATTCACACCGTTCCCTCCGCGCGACTGCATAAGATTTATCATATTGGTAATGAAAGTCTGTTTTGCTGTAGAGTTTGTCAGGAAGGTAGCATGATTTGAAAATAGTGTTGCACACAGATGAATCTTCACTCCGTTGTTTTTCGCTGTGGTCACTGCAGCATCCGTTGCCCATCCGTGAGTGGAAATTGCGTTACCTGTAGCGGCATCTACTTCATACGAAAAATGGCAGAGGTCCGAAAGCAGATTCCACCGGTAATTGTTATACGCGCTTCCCGCCCAGTAAGGATTCCATCCGAAAACTCTTTTGTTCAGCGTGCATATCTGAGGCGTTTCATTTTTTTTAAGTTCAGAAGATTTTTCGCTCTCAGCAACTCGTAATGCATCCCATTCTTTTTCGGATGTGAAATTATATTTTGAATAGGTTTCCGACTGTTCCTGATGAATGCTCTTGTGTGTTATCTGTGAAAAACAAACTGCAGACACAAGAATAAGAACGAATAAAGTAGAAAGATTTTTCATGATATGGAATTTGTGTCAGTTAACCGTACAGGATTTTTTTTATATCCAACAGGGTAAAGATAGAAATAATCTTTATTTTTGTGTTATGTCAAAACCAACAGGCAAAGAACTGATACTGAAAGTGCTGAAGGAAAAATCTTCTCTCAAGCAGGATGTTTTTTATAAGAACATAAAAGTGTTCGAAGAAATGAAAGAAGTGATAAAAGAAGTGGTAGCTGATTTGAAACGCGATGCCGAAAAAATCGACAAGCGGATCCTCGTTGATTACAGGGAAAAAGGTCCCTATGAAATAGAACTGAAAGTGGCGGGCGATGTGTTGTTCTTTCACATGCACACAAATATTTTCGAGTTTGACAAAAGCCACCCGATGTGGAAAACATCCTATGTGCGCGACCATCCAACGCGCTCTTTTTGCGGAATGATATACATCTATAATTTTTTGGCAGATTCATTCAAATACAACCGCGTGAACGATGTGGGCTATATGATTGCCCGCCTCTTCATCAATAACGAACTGCATTATTTTGTAGAAGGAAAACGCCAGCTCGGTTTTCTCTACAACGATTTTCCGAATAAGGTTATAGACCGACAGGCATTGAAAAATATTGTTGAGTCAGCAATTATTTACGCGCTCGACTTCGATCTTTTCACACCTCCCTTTGACGAAATGCAGGAAGTAAGCGTTTCACAAATTCTGGAGACCAGCGAAAACATGCGCATTAAAACAGGCAAGCGCCTCGGCTTCCGTTTTCAGGCAGATTCAGACAAGATTGAGTAATCTGGTTCTTCCACTGCATAAGATATTTTTTTTAGTTTTGCAACCCGTTCTTTTATAGAGATTTTGTATTTGCAATATAATTCTTAAATCGCAAATCCATAATCCTAAATTTCTTAATGGCCCGTTCGTATAGGGGTTAGTACGCCAGGTTTTCATCCTGGAAACAGGGGTCCGATTCCCCTACGGGCTACTGATAAACTCTTAACTTCATATCGAAGTTGGGAGTTTTTTGTTTTATAGGGGACACTATGGGGGACACTTTTAATGACTTTAATACTCTATTTCCGTCTGTGCAGAAAGCACATTCAAATCTTCAAACTCACTTGGGTTGAGTGATTCAAACTCTTTTTGCAGAACTTTAATGTAATTCCAATTTGTTCCTGTGAGTTCCGTTGCGTTCTTGCACCAGAGAAGCGCAGAGTTATCTTTTAACGCAACTTCTACGTCTTCCCTGCCTTTCGTTTCTGCAATCCAATGTGAGCCGTCTTTTAAGACAACAATAAAATCAGGATAGTAATTTCTGATGTTTGCCAACTTATCGGTGTACTGAATACAAAATCCGAATTGCTCTGGGAGTTTTGCAAATGCTTTTACATCACCTGCGCCATGAAGAAATTTTGCAAAGTCTCTTTCGTATTCATTACTGCAAGCAACGTAATTAAATACTGTTTTCTTTGATTCATACGCCAAACGAGAGAACGGAAAAGGTGCGGTTGAAGATAGTTGCCGTTTCTCTGTTATGAGTTCGGGTGTTCTTACTTCTACAACAATATCTCGTAATGCTTTTTCAAATTCTTTTATGACTACAAAACTTGCTACGTTGCTACTCATTGCCTTTATTACATTTTCATCATTCAAATCAACTTTTTTTCCAAATGCTTTCACTTCAAAAAAATCTCTAATCTTCGGTACAAGTGAGGCAAACTGCGAAGGCAATTTAATATCCTTAGCAATCCTGCGGGCATAATATCCTATTACTTCCTCTGGAGTTTGTACAGGTGGAATGGTGTATGTACGTTCAAATAATTTTTCATCGGTTAAAATGTCTTTCCCTTCATAAATAAAAGTTTTTAAGTCCTCAATATCTTTTCCGCGCAAAGGAAGTTTTGGAATATTGAATTTTGTTACGTCAAGTTTTCCTATTTCATCCGCTAAAGATTTTTTTCTTTCAAGCAAAGGCGAAATATCGGGAATACCAATATCCATTTTTATTTTTTTTTCGTCTGCCTCAATGGTGATAATCTTTAATTTGTCTTTTCCGATGTCATAGGTTTCAAATTTTATATTCTCTAATCTTTCAAGTTCGGAAACAAAATCCATAAATGCCTTATTGCCGATAATATCTACACGCTCTTGGTAATCATCTACTAATCCCCTGAACATAAGGCGAAGTCCTCTGCCGATGGTTTGCTCTGGAAGTATGTTTGCTTTTGCTGAATAAGGGCGCAATCCTACTACTACTGTTACATTCTGCACGTCCCAACCTTCACGAAGCATTAGCACGGAAATAATTGTGTTCACAGGTGATTTTTCATCATCTACTTCACGAGCAAGTTTTCTCGCTTCTTCCAAATCCTTTTTTGATACATCCCCTGATTTATCAGTATGAATGATAAGTGTTTTATCTCCTCCAAAATGCGAAGGATATTTCGTCTTTAACCAGTCGCCAACCTCATCCGCTTCATCCGTATTGTTCATCATTACAAACAGAATCGGTTTTTTCTTTAGGGGAGAAAGTTGCTCTGTGTATTCTTTCCATCGCTCAACCCCTGCGGTTAAGAATCCTTTGTATCTGATACTTGCA
This sequence comes from Bacteroidota bacterium, assembly GCA_016213405.1. Lineage (NCBI taxonomy): Bacteria > Pseudomonadati > Bacteroidota > Bacteroidota bacterium. Next base: position 28,425 of record JACRAM010000012.1, on the reverse strand, counting down.
GTAGTAGATTTTGCTTCATCAATTTTTGAAATTCCTTTTATCGGACGTTTAACTATTCTGTCCACTATTGCTTGTTTAAGGGGGTAATCAAAAATTGTCCAAGCGAAAAGAGAACCTTTAGAATATCGTGGAGTAGCGGAAAAATCTACTTGCGCTGAAAGTGTTTTCTTCTCGTTAAGTGTGCGGATAAAATTATTCCATTCGTTATCTTCTTCGTGTGTGTGGTGCGCTTCATCGTTCAATAGCATTACTAATCCATCGCGCTTAACTATTCTGCTTGCGAAATCGGATATTTCAGATTTGCTTGCGGGTGGTTTACTGCCGAGCATTTGTGTCATAACATCTGGCTCATCCGATTTTCCGTTATCTCTTTCATAAAATTGCTGAATGTTTGTAAGGTATAATCCGCCATCACTATTAGTACGCTCTCCATCTCCACGCATATAAAAATCAAAATTCCAAAATAGTTCAAAGTGTCGGGGATAAAGAGGGTCGGTTTTAAAAATACGTCCACTTTCAAAATCAGTTTTCAATCGGTCAAACACAATTATATTCGGGGCAATAATCAAAAAATTCTTTGCGTATTCTTTTTCATCTTCTCTTACTGCATTAAAATACTGCCAAGCGATTGCTAATGACATCACTTTTGTTTTTCCGCTGCCAGTTGCCATTTTAATACAGTACCGAGCAAAATTGTCATAAGGAGGCAAACGCAAGTCCTTTTGATTGATAGCATATTTTTCAAGCAACTCTTTTCGTGTGCGAATCTTTTTTACTTCGTAAATGTAAATCAGCGTTTCAATCGCTTCTTGTTGGGCAAGGTGATATTTAAAACGGTTCGGGTGGTCAGTATAAAACCAGTAATTCAATAGTTCTCTGGTAGTATCTGTAATCCCTTTGTAGCCGTTATCTCTCCATTTTTTTATTTCACTGCGGATTGCAGGAACACAGGGCGCAGTTGAAAGCCGTTCCTGAATATTAAATAGTTCAGGAGCGTTTGCTATTTGTTTTTTCTTTCTTCCCATTTTTATACTTCTATTTCTACTGCCTTTGTTGTATCATTTCCGAGTATATCAATCACTTTTACAATCACAGTATATTTTCCTGTTTTCTCGTAGGTATTTGTTGCGCTCAATTCAATTTTTGAATTTTGTTTTGTGCGGTAACTCTGCCATTCATTATGAAATGTATCATTGCCGTAATTCCAATCCACAGCCCAATAGTCAATCCATTGACTCCAATGAGTTATGTTTTTCAAGACCTCTTCTGGTATATCGTCAGGCGGGACAACAAAATTATTCAGCGTGAGGGAAATTTTTTTCTTTTCTTTTTTCACCTTCACATCAAGATATGCCAACTCATAAAATTTTACATCTCCCTGTTCAACTGCTTTCTTTTCCAACGCTTCGTTAGGAATTTTTTTGAATTTCAAATCAACTTTATTTTTTGAAGCAAATTCTTTTGCGGTTTCATTCAGTTCAAATGCGAAATCCCATCCGAGAATATCTATTCCGTTATTTTTAATATCTGATTTTTTGCCAACTGATTTCCAAAGTTCCTGAACGATTGCTTTTACATCTCCATTTGAAACAGGGGAGTCCACATTGCCAATGTGAACCATTCTACCTGCCTTTGAGCCGTGCAACCATACATAGCCAGTAATGGATTTTGCGTGATAGAGGTCGAGAATAAAATTGCGATATGCTTTTTCCTGTGCGGTGCGGTTCTCTGTATTTTCAAACTCTGCCTGCACCCATTGTTGCCTTTCATACTTGCCGAGATTCTGTACTACAAAAGGTTTTACATCTTTTATTTCTAAAAATCTTTTTCTTGCTGTGTGAATCGCAAATCTACCTAAGTCGCAAGTAATCCATCTGCGATTTAATTTTTCAGAAACAGTTGCAGTAGTTCCACTTCCACAAAAGCAATCTAAGACTAAATCATTTTGATTACTACTTGCATTAATCGCTCTTTCTAATAGTTCTTCGGGTTTTTGTGTAGGATAATTTACTCTTTCTTTTGCCTGTGAATTTACTTCTGGAATATCAACCCACATATCACCAAGTGCTTCACCTTTTTCTTCATCAAGAAAGCGAATCAATCTTTTATTGCCATTTTTTGTGAGATATATTTTCCCTTGCTTTTCAAATTCAGCAATGGATTCTTCCGAATAATCTCCTAAATCTGAATCACGATATAAACGACCTTTTTTATCAGGTCTAAATTTTTCCTTAATAAAATTAGGGTCATAAGGTTTGTATGCGTTATTCCAAATATATTTTTCAGATTTAGAATAGAAAAGAATAATATCAGAATTTCTTGCATATTGATTACCTGTTGCTTTTGCACCTCTTACTGGTTGCCTTTTCCATCGTAAATCATTTCTGAAATTTTCGTAGCCAAAGACTTCATCTAAAACCGTTTTAGCATAATGAGCCAAACGCCAATCAAGATGAACATAAATACTTCCGTTTTCAGAAAGTAATTCCCTCAACAATAATATTGTTTCGTAAAACCATTGCAAGTAACTGTCAAGACCTCTACCCCAAGTATCTCTGTATGCTTTTTGTTCTATAACGTTTGGCTCTTTTGTAAACGAAATTGTTTCGTCTTGTTCTGTTTCAGGATTATCGGGAATTGTAGCGGTAAAAGAAAAATCAGAACCAACATTAAACGGAGGGTCAATGTAAATGAGGTTTACTTTTCCTGCAAACTCTGGCAACAAAGAAGGGAGAACATATTTTTTGTCGCCCCAAATAAGTCGGTTGCGCCACTCGGTAGTTTTTCCGCTTGCGAAAAAATCAAGTGTCTTTTGCCGTTGCTGTGCGCTCTCGTTTACTGTTTCAATCGTTTGAAATGGAAGGGCAATCCGTACAGGCGCAACTTTTTTATTGTCCTTGTACTTTCCTTCCCAAATAAGTTCAGTCATATTTTTTTGTGTTAGCAGCCACAAAAAAACCTGCGTGGGACATTCTACTAATCCGTATCAGAGGGACTGCTATCCCAGTACACGAAAAAAGCAAAAGCCCACGCATTGCGTGAGCGTTTCACCTTTCTTTCGTGTACTTTGAAAATTAGCAGTTTCCTGATACGAAAATTGGCTTAACGCAAATTCTTTATTTGAACTGTATTATGTTTCTATACTTTAATGGTTTTTATTTTTGTTGAGAGCAAATATATTCTTTTCACGGATAAGTTTTGTAAAGTAAAGTAAGGCGTGTGCTTTCAGGATTATTAAAGCATTATCAAGGAAGTATCAAAGAAGTATCAAGGCGTTTCTACAACCGACATGATAAAGTCAAGGAAAAGATATGGGAATGATTTGAAGAAGATTTGAATTTTTGAAGATTTGATTTGATAAGGATAAGGAGCAGTTAAAGATTTACAGACATTATTAACTGTGTTGCAACTGTTATTTTACGTTATTTAACCAGTCCGCAGCCATGTTGTAGCCATGTTGTAGCCATGTTGTAACGGTGTTGTAGCGTTGTTGTAACGATGCGGAAACCTCTTACTACTCTTACTACTGACTACAAAAAATGTCATATAGTAGTAAGTAGTTAGATGTAGTAAGATAAAATAAATATATCTTACTACATCTCTAAATTATCAGTTTGAATGTGTTGCGTTATTGTAGTAAGTGTAGGTAGTGCTTCTACAATTTTTATATAATAAACGTACTTCGGTTGCCTGTTCGCTTCCCGAAAAGAAATTTTTTTGAAACCGAGATAGGTAAGTGCTTTCCCGATTCCTATTTTATTGCTTTGTTTTAATAAATGCGGATATTGCTGGGCAAGACAACTAAGAATATCGGTTGCCGTTAAATATTTATCGTAGCCCTCTTTTGTTGCAGTGCAAAATGTTTTTGAATCAAATCCACTTCGACTGAAGTTTGCTGATGTTCGGAGTTTGAATTTTCGTTTTCAAATACTTCATCAAGCGTTAATTCGTATTTGAATCCGCTTTTAAAAAGTGTGTACGCCTGCGCCCAGACCAAATCAATATTTATTTCCTGTGAGTAATTAAAATCAATTTTTTCAATCACGAAAGAAAGCCAGCGCACAGAGCCAGTTTCATCATTTAGAAATTCATATTTATTTGTTGAACCGATAAAATTTGCCCTTCGTATACTTACAGTTGGTTTTCGGTCAAATGGTCGCCTGATTTTTATTTTGTCTTTCGTGAAAACACTTTTCAGCGCGGTTTGTTCCGTCTTATGCAGGGAAGCAATTTCATCCAGTACGATGAAAAAATTTTCTGATAGCGCAATTAAACTGTCCTTATCAGTAGAAATATTTTCCGCCATGTAGTTTTTCAATTTTGGCGGACATAACCAGCGTGTAATGGTTGTTTTTCCGCTACTCTGCCCGCCAATTAAGATAAAAGCGTGTTTATTGAAAATACCATGCAGGGCGCAAGCAATACAGCGAACAAGCATTTTTTTGAACTGCCTGTTGAATCTTTCTTGGTCTTTTACTGTGATATAACTGCATAATTTTTTGATGTGGTCGGTAGTATTATCCCATTCAGGCAATTCATCAAAATATTTTTTTATTGGATTATAGGACGAAACAAAATCAGAACGAAGCAAAGCAAGTAAATTGTTTTGCGGGAAATAAATATTGTTTAATTGTAGTTCTCTGAAAAGATTATTTTCATTTAGGGCTTTATACTCTGTTTCATTTTTCGTTTTACATTCTACTTCATTTGATACCTCGTTATATCGAATTTCGTAACGACTACTGATAAACTTTTCTACAAGAAAAAACTTTGATGTTTCGTTTTTAGTTTTTGTTTCGTTTCTTCCTTTTGTTGTTTCTTCTGTCTTTTCTGTTTCTGGTTCTTCTGGTTTTGTTTTCTTCGTTTCTGAAGAAATGTTTATACTGAAACTTTTTGCTATTGCGAAGAAACTTTTTATAGAAACCCCTCGTTTTTCTTGCGTCTTTGCGGTTTTTTCTTCCCGCAAACAGTTATTATATTGTTTTTCGCAATCTAAAAAAGAGTATTTCGTATAAAATTTACTTATGCGGTGAAAAAAGTTTTTTCCTGTTTCTCCAAAGTAAGAAGAAAAAGCAAAGCCAATTTTTAACCAGTTATCATAATCAGGGCTAATATCAATTTTATTTTTTTCTATATGCAAAATAATTTTTTCTACATCTCGGCTAACAGAATCGAATAAAACAGAGTTCGGATTGACGAAAATATTTTTGTCATGGCTTAAAAACATCAAACGGCTTACGTCCTTGCATTTTTCGTCAAGTTTTAGACCATATTTTTCTGCATAAAACTTTTTCAGTAACAAAAAACTTTCAGAATGTTTTTCAGGAGAAACTTTTACAATAACTTTTACACCTGTTCCCGATGGGCTGATAAAGGTTGCGAATGTGAAAACATCATTCCTAAAAATTTCTTTCGTCTTGGCAGGATTTTCTACCGAATCAAAATCAATTTGAATTAATCCGCTATGCTCTGTAATGTTTTCTTTCGCGTGTCCCTTGCTGAAAGTTCCCGAAACAGTAATAGAAGGTAAGTTCCGTTTCAGTTTATCTCTTTCTTCTTTGATTTTACATTCGCGTATCGCAAGTATTTGTTTTTCCAGTTCGCCCGAAGAAACTTTACTCAGGGCTTCGTAAATGGAAATTTGTTTCGGGGCCGAATCCGTTACTGTTTCATAAATGGAAACAAACGGCTTGGCGTTAATCGGGAAATCTTTACCTTTGTCTTGCTGAATTTCCAAAGGAAAATTATTTTCCGTGATTGAAGCCCCGTTGTCGAGATGGGGCTTTTTCATTTATGTAAGCGTTTATATTTTTGTGTGGATTGCATTGCTTCCATTACTTCTTTCCTTTTAAAGAAGATTCTGGAATTGATGCGGTGATACGGCAACTTTCCACTTTTCATCCATGCGGAAATAGTTACAAGCGAAACAGAAAATAATTTTGCTACGTCTTTTCTTCGTAACAAAGAATCATCTTCTTTGGGTTGGTGTGGGATTTTTGAGATAGCGTTTGACACGCTTTCGTTGATGATTCCTTTCAGTTCATCAACTTTCAGGGTAACGATTAATTGGTTTTCCATTTGACAAAGTATTTTTTGAAATTCTTTGCCAAAGGTATGTCTGCTTAACTGCGGGGGTAGGGTTCGGGGTAGCCCCGAACTTTAAGAAAAGAAAAAATGAGTTAAGAATTAGCAATTTTTTCTAATTCTGTTATTCGCTCGTTTATTTTTTTGTAGGTATTATCTGCGCTAATTGTTTTAAAAATTTCGGAAATATTTTTTAGATTTTTTATTTTATGTCTTGCTTGTGCGGAGGTAATTCTACCTTCTTTTATGGTTTTAATATCTTGAAATTTTGATTTTATAGTTTCATAATTTTGGTTCAAAAGAAGTGCAATTAAATCCTGTATATTTTTTTCGGTTTGCTGTGGTTTGCGTTTAACAAATAATCCCTCGTCCTGCAAATAACTGATAAGTAAAATTTGTTCCGTTAAATCTAATTCATCTGCATTTTTATTTTTCTCGTTTTCTGAATTTTCCTTTTTTTCTTTTTGTTTATTATTTTCGATTTCTAAAGCAAGGAAGGGTTTGTATTCCTGTAATAAGGATTCATTTTCGTATTTTAATCTTTCCAACACTCCTGCCATTACATCAATATCATAAGCCCTTTCGTCTGCGGTTGAAGTTTTTAATATTTCGTTTTGATGTTCCTGTGCAAGTTCAATTAGGTTTGCTTTGTTCGTCATTAAATATTCGCATTTTTCATAGTATGTTTTTCTCTTTTTTAATTCCTGAAATCGTTTTTGTTTTTCATCTAAATAGAATTTATGATTCTCTATTGCTTTATTTAAAAGACCAGAAGAAATAATTTCGTCATTAGAAAGAGGATTCATTGTATTTTTTTGTTTTGTTTTTATTAAAGGTTCATATTTAGCAATCTCGCCTGAAATTTCCTTATCAAACCTTTTATACAAATGTTCAATACTTACCATGTTTACATTTTCATTATTGTAATATTTTTTCTTTTTTTCAATTAGGTCGTCATGGTTTTTTATTTTTTCGTTTTCCAAAAACTTTATTTTTTCTTCTGGTGTTTTAAGTTTTTCTAATTCTGTGTAAAGTGTTTTTCTTTTTGTTTCGTAATACTTAGAATTTTCAACTGATGCTTTGCCAAGAAGCATGATTGCTTCCATAAACTCATCAAATTGGTCTGGCTTATCAACTTTTCTAAGCATTTTAAATTTTTTATTTTTGGATTTTCTTTTTTTTAGTTTTTTATTTCTGTTTCTTTTTTTCGTTTCTATGTTTCTTTTTTTGCTTTTTTTTCAATACAATGCTGTTTCTTGTGTTTTTTTATTTTTTTCAAGTTTTCAAGTTTTCAAGTTTTTATTTTTTTTCGTTTTTGTTTTCTTTTGCGTGAAAAAAATATTTTCACCAACAAAGAAGCAAGAAAAAAATCTATGCGCCCATCAGCAATTCAACTTCATTGTTTTTGAAGAACTCAAGTCCTTCCAAATATAAATCTGCAAATCCGTGTCCATATATGCCAACACTTTCCCAATGATTTTGATAAATTTCGGCATATACTCTTGCAATCTGCCATATTAAATATCCTGCGTGTTCAGATATGATTTGTTGTTTGCTTTCATCAAATGTTCTTACAAGCGGATAGATGGTTGCTTTTACGTTTTGGCTAAAGGGATAAGTAAACCATACCACTATCGGTTTTGTGCAATCAATGTATTGCTTATCAAGAAGCGTAACTATATTACCCTTATCAACGCCATTCAGCAATTCAATAAATTTTAAATTCAAACTTGCAAGAGTTTTCAAATGATGAAAAAAATAAATTTGTTTGATTGGTTTCTCTTTGGTGTTTGTTCGCTTTTCAATCTTCCATTCCGTATCATTTGAAATAGTGTCTTTGTAATTGTGGATTTGATAATCAAATGGATTTCCTTTTGTCGGATTCCAGTTTAACAATCCTGATGTTTGTTGTTGTTTCATGCAAAAAAATAAAAAAGTTGTATAGAAAAGTGAAGTTTTCTATTTACATCAAAACTTTTATCTGTGAAAATGCTGTGCAACTTATCTACTCAACTGACTTCAAACTTTTATTGCAATGCCTGTTTGTTTTATTTCATCTTCCATCATGCTATCTTTCTTCTGGCTGTGTGAAGGGAAAGTATGCACATCTAATTCGGGATAATGAATCAGCACCTTGCCGAGCAAGTCAATATTTTTCAGAATGTTATTTGAAAAACTATCCGAAAATAAAGCCAAATCAATATCTGAATCGGAAGTTGCTTTACCCCGCGCCACAGAGCCGAAAAGAATTGCCCTGTCAATTTTAATGGGTAGTTCCTTGCAGGCGTTCAAAAATCTTTTTGAATAGTTTATCGCAGTTGTTTTCGCAGCCATAGTTGAAGTTGTTTAATTGTTTTAATGTATTCGGTTGCTAATTCTTTGTGCGTGATGGCATAAAGTTTTTCAATGTCTTCGGGGTAACGTCCTTCAATCTGATATTTGTTGAGTTTGAGTAAAAACAGTTGGTCATTTTCACCCAGTGAAACATTTGCTTCATTCAGCAACTTTAACAAATTGTGTGTTCTCGGTGGATGGTTTTCAGAATTGTTTTGTACCCATAATGCTTTAGAAAGTTTTTCCAAATAGAGATGTCCGAAAAACAAAGCATGAACATATTTTTTGCCTTTTATCAAGTGGAGCAACACATCCCAGTCCTTGTCTGCGCTTGCTAACCAATGGTCAATATGTTTCTGCTTGCTCAATTAGAGCAAAGGTAAATAAAAAAGGGTAAAGATTAGGATACTGCTTTTAGTTGCGGTCTGTTCCAAATCCTTTTCATTTCAACAAGTTTAACCTTGCTTGTAATTTTAATATACTTTTTGAAAGTAGCGTACTCCTTGTGTCCTGTTATGCTCATCACCGTTTCAGGTCTCATTCCTTTTTCAAGTGAAAGAGTTACAAAAGTTCGTCTTGCTGTGTGCGAAGAAAGAAATTCATGTTTCGGTTTTCTAATCTGAATTTCTTCCACACCACGAAACTTTGTCAAGACAATGGGTTCGTCTATCTCTATCCCTTCCAACTTGCCTATTTCTTTTAAGTGTTCGTTTGTTTTTTGATTTGAAACAACTGGTAAAGAATATTTATGCTTTTTGAGAATTGCTTTTGCGTAGTTACTTAAAGGAATAATTAAACGGTCGGTTGTTTTCTCAGATATAAAATGCAATTCATCCCCTTTAATGTGTTCCTTTTTTACTCGAATAATATCTGAGTATCTTAATCCAGTAAAGCAACCAAAACAAAATACATCCCTTACATTTTCCTGTGCAGTTTTTTTAGAAAGGTCAAAATTGTATAGGCGTAAAAGTTCTTCTTCTGTGAGATAAATAATATCAGCGTCCCTTTCCTGTGCTTTAAATTTTACGAAAGAAAGATTTGCGTTATACCCTCTTTCAGTTGCCCAATGCAAAAATGTTTTTAGTGTTTTTATGTATTTGGCACTTGAATTGTTTAAAAGTTTTAAATCACCTATGAAGTATGCTGTTAATTGTTCGTAAAACCTTGCATCAATTTTTTCAAAGGAGAGTTTAAAATTTTTCTTGGTTTGAAAATCTTTCAAGTGATTTTCTAATGTTTTGTATTTCTGAATGGTGCGATGTGTCTTAGATACTTTGTTTACTTCAATAAATTCACTCAGGAAATCAAAAAAATCCTTTGGCAAATTTCTATCGGGGTTAATTTGTTTATCAAGTTTTCCTTTGAGATATTCGTTTGTTAGATTGTGATTTTCAGTTATTGCAACTCTGTGTATTTTTTGTACCCCTTCTCCTATACGGTCAAATAAATTGTTCATCTCTAAACTGCCTGAAAAAGATTTTTTCACCCTTTGATTGTCAAAGTTCCAATTCTTAGGATGTATCTTTTCGCCTGTGGAATATTTCAGGCGTTCATTGTTGTAACTAAAAAACAGATAAACCAAAGTTTCTGTTTTTGCCTTTTTGTCTTTTAAATAAAAGTTTACTTTTGCCATGATAATATTATTTAGTTATGGTAAAGGTAAAAGAAACTTATATTGGGGGACACTTTGGGGGACACTTTTTAGTTCTTTGCTCTTTATCTTACTTTGTGCTTAATCAACAAATTTCACTCTAAAACCATAGTGTAATACAACAAATGAAGGCAAAAGAAGAAAAGGCAGAAAAGACATTTAAAAGTCCCCTACGGGCTACGAATCCATCACAGAAACACTTGTGAGTTTAATACTTACAGGTGTTTTTTGTTTTTAGTTCGGTATATGGAGAGGATGTAATTCCTGTTCTTGCCCGATGGGGTGCAGAATAATGATTAACGAACATTCTGCGCGATAATTAACTTTGCATCATGGAGGAATATAATAACCTAAGCATGGATGAAAATTCAAAGATTGAATCGTTGTATAAACAATATCTTCAAAACCCTGAATCAGTAGATGATAACTGGCGTATATTTTTTGAAGGCTTTGAATTTGCACAATTAAAACATCCTCCTGATACTTTGTCATCGGGTGGAAAAAATATTCAGGCGGAATTTAAAGTCATTAACCTCATCAACGGATATCGTTCGCGCGGACATTTATTCACCAAAACAAATCCGGTTCGAACACGCAGAAAATATTCTCCCACACTCGAAATAGAAAATTTCGGACTTACACCTAACGACCTTGAAACTGTTTTTCATGCGGGTTCAATGCTCGGCATTGGGGACGCAACGCTGAAAGATATCATAGCTCATCTGGACGCAACCTATTGCGAAAGTGTTGGTGCCGAATATAAATACATCCGCACACCCGAAGTGGTGGATTGGCTGGAGCAGAAAATGGAAAGCACGCGTAATTCAAAAAACTTTTCTGCCGAAGAAAAAAAACGCATTCTGAAAAAGGTGAGCGAGGCGGTAGCTTTCGAGAGTTTTATTCACACAAAATTTGTAGGTCAAAAAAGTTTTTCACTTGAAGGATGCGAAGCACTCATTCCCGCATTGGATGCTGTGATTGATTGCGGTGCTGAAATGGGTATTAAAGAATTTGTTATCGGCATGTCGCATCGCGGAAGATTGAGTGTGCTGGCAAATATTTTAGGCAAATCATACGAAGAAATATTTACAGAGTTTGAAGGATTGGAATACGACAACATCACTTTTGCCGGAGATGTAAAATATCATCTGGGATTTTCCAGCGATGTTCTTACAAATACAGGAAAGAAAGTTCATTTAAGTTTAGCGCCCAATCCATCACATCTGGAAGCTGTTGATCCTGTGGTGCAGGGAATCGTTCGTTCCAAAATGGATAACACAGAGGGCGGGAATGAGAAATGGATTGCGCCTATTCTCATTCATGGCGATGCCGCCATCGCAGCTCAGGGCGTTGTGTATGAAGTTATTCAGATGTCGCAACTTCGCGGATTCAAAACAGGAGGGACCATTCACATTGTAGTGAATAACCAAATTGGTTTTACGACCAATTACATTGATGGACGCTCATCCACCTATTGCACCGATGTGGCAAAAGTAACCTTATCGCCTGTCTTCCACGTGAATAGTGATGATGTGGAAGCGCTGGTGTATACCATTCAACTGGCGATGGAATTCCGACAGAAATTTCATCGCGATGTGTTCATAGATATTTTGGGTTTCCGGAAATATGGGCACAATGAAAACGATGAGCCGCGCTTCACACAACCCTTATTGTACAAAGCCATTGCTGCACACCCGAATCTTTTGGAGATATATTCCAAAAAATTATTGCAACAAGGCGACATTGAAGCTGATCAGGTGAAAGAGATAGAACTGGAGTTTAAAAAACTGCTTCAGAAAAATATGGAAGTTGCCAAATTAGCAAAGGAAATGAGCAGCCCCGATTCGGAAGAATACCCAAAAGGGAAATGGAAAGGATTTCGTGTGGCGGAGAAAAAAGATTTTGAAGCTTCGCCCGAAACAGGAGTGGATAAAAATACGTTGCTTGAAATAGGAGAACGCATTACCGATTTGCCTTCAGAAAAAAAATTCTTTAACAAAACGACCAAATTATTTGCTGACAGAAAAGCAATGATTCAGAAGGGGGAAAATATAAACTGGGCTATGGCTGAACTGCTAGCCTACGGTTCTTTGGTATCCGAAGGATTTCCTGTTTGGTTCAGCGGGCAGGATGTTGAGCGAGGAACATTTTCTCACCGTCATGCTGTGGTTCCTGTGGAAGACAGCGAAGAACAATACAGCCCCTTGAACAATGTAAAAAAAGGGCAAGCGGCTTTTTATATCTGCAACAGCTTGCTTAGCGAATATGCCGTGCTCGGTTTTGAATATGGATATGCATTGTCTTCTCCAAACACACTCGTTATCTGGGAAGCGCAGTTCGGAGATTTTAACAATGGTGCCCAGGTAATCATTGACCAATACATAAGTAATGCAGAAGATAAATGGAAACTGATGAACGGTATTGTTTTGCTGCTTCCGCACGGTTATGAAGGCCAGGGAGCTGAGCACTCAAGCGCAAGGCTGGAAAGATTTTTGCAATTATGCGCTGAAGAAAACATGCAGATAGTAAACTGTACTACTCCCGCTAATTTTTTTCATGTTTTGAGAAGGCAAATGAAAAGAGATTTCAGAAAACCGCTGATTGTATTTACCCCGAAGAGTTTGTTGCGCCACCCGCGTTGCGTTTCCACCATGGAGGATATGGTGAAAGGTAGCTTTAAAGAAATCATTGATGATGTTTCTACCGATGCAAAACAAATATCCCGCGTGATTTTTTGTTCGGGAAAAATTTATTTCGAATTACTTGAACGTAAAGAGAAAGATAAAGCAGATCATATTGCCATTATACGTCTGGAACAATTATATCCCTTTCCGGAAAAACAATTCCAGCAAGTGATTTCAAAATACAAAAATGTTTCAGAATGGGTTTGGACTCAGGAAGAACCTGAGAATATGGGAGCATGGAACTATATACTTCGCACGGTTAAGGGTGTTTCGTTAAAATTAATTTCAAGACATGCAAGTGCAAGCCCTGCTACAGGATCTCATCTTGCACATGAGCGCGAACAATCTGCCTTAATGGAAAGAAGTTTTTCAAAAGAATTTGAGAATTAAATTCCCCCTCTCGCAGCTATAATTTTAATCCTAATAGAATAACCATCACACCTAACTTCCTAAAGCAGGCTGGGACTCAACAATGTTATAGATTCCGAATTTATTGTACCAGTGAAATATTTCCGGTTTTCTTAAATTGTTTGTCTGGAAAAACCGTCACCTCCAACTTGTAAACAAACACTTCTGTTCCCGCCAGGTGGTTATTCAGAATGGCTCGGTTATACGTTCCGTCCCATTCAAAGGTGGGATCTTCGGTCTGGAAAACTTTTTCTCCCCAGCGGTTGTAAATCACAAGTTTTACATCAACAATACATTCGGGAACTTTGCTGTAAATTTTCAACACATCATTTTCTCCATCGCCATTTGGTGAAAAAGCGTTTGGCAAATACGGATCATTACATTCTATCGGTGTAACAAAAATTGTTACAGAGTCAATCGCTGTGCATCCGTTTGCATCCGTAACAATGACTATATAAGTAGTGGTAGCGTTTGGCGAAGCAGATGGGTTTTGACAATTCAGGCATGACAAATCAGTTGGAGGAAACCATTGATAACTTGTTCCGCCATTTCCATTAAGCGTTGTAGATTCAAACTGCATAATGGTGGTGTCTGTTCCTGCACTTGCGGTTGGCGTAGGATTTACGGTTACGGAAATAAAAGCAGTATCTGAGCAGGCACCGTTTGTCGCAACCACAGAATAATTTGTTGAAGCGTTGGGAGAAACGGTAATGGATGTTGTGGTGGCAAACGTATTCCAGACATATGTTAATCCGCCCGATGCAGTAAGCGCTGTATTGTTTCCATTGCAGATAATTGTATTGCCTGTGATGTTTGCAACCGGTGGACCTGCCTGTCCCACCGAAACAGTATCTGATGCAGTGCATCCATACGAATCAGTAATTGTGACGGTGTAAATTGTATAGGGAGTAAGCCCGCTTGCTGTTTGTGTGGTTTGTCCGTTGTTCCATGAATAAGTATAAGCCGGAGTACCTCCTGATGTATTTGAAGTTGCGGTTCCATCATTATTTCCGCAGGTGGCAATTGATTGAGAGGTGTTGGGTGAAATTACTAAGGGTTGAGTGATAGTGAGGGCAAATGTGGTTGTACATCCGCTTGCATCAGTAACGGTAAGAGAATAATTTCCCGCAGAAAAACCCGTAGCAGTTTGAGTAGTTTGCCCGTTGCTCCACAAATAAGAATAACCGGGAGTTCCCCCATTCACAACAGCAAAGGATTGCCCGTTACTCAACCCGTTGCAGGTAACATTGTTTTGAAATGTGATTACAGTAATTGCCGGTGGCTCAATAATAGTAAATGTGTTTGTGTTTGTGCATCCGTTAGCATCTGTTACAGTTGTTGTGTAATTTCCGGCAGTTAATCCTGATGCTGAAGAAGAAGTTCCTCCGCTTGGCGACCAGTTGTAGGTGTAACCAACAGTTCCTCCATTTGCATTCACAGATGCAGTTCCATCATTCGCCCCGTTGCAGGAAATATTTGTGGACGTTACCGAAGCAGTGAGCGCTGCTCCCGGTTGTGTGATGGTTATTGAATTTGTATTTGTGCATCCGTTCACATCCGTTACGGTTATTGTATAATTTCCGGGAGACAGATTTGAAGCTGCAGAAGAATTTCCTCCTGATGGAAACCATGCGTAGGTATAAGCACCTGTTCCTCCTGCTGCGGTTACTGTACTTGTTCCGTTATTAAATCCAAAGCAGGTAACATTTGTTGATGTTACCGAAGCCGTGAGCACTGCGGGTTGAGTAATCGTAAATGTATTTGTGTTTGTGCAGCCGTTCGCATCGGTCACAGTAGCAGTATAATTTCCGGCAATTAATCCTGTAGCAGAAGCAGCACTTCCTCCGCTGGGCGACCAGTTGTACGTATAACTTCCGGTTCCTCCGTTTGCATTAACAAATGCTGTTCCGTCATTCATTCCATTGCAGGTAATATTTGTTGAAGTAACCGAAGACGAAAGTGATGCTGCCGGTTGCGTGATGGATACGCTTTGAGAAGTGGTGCATCCGTTCGCATCCGTAATGAGTACTGAATAATTTCCTGCTGTAAGATTGCTTGCGGTTGCTCCTGATTGTGAATTGCTCCACAAATAAGTGAACGGGGAACCGCCGACTGTAACTGATGCAGTTGCTGAACCATTGTTTCCTCCGAAGCAGAGTACATTTGCCTGTGCAGAAATGTTTGCGACCGGCACAGGATTGACAGTAACCACCATTGCATTTGTACCGTTGAAGCAAGTTCCGTTCGTTACCATCACCATTATGCTGTCTCCATTCAGAAGTGTGGAAGAAGTGAACGTGTTGCCTGCACCGTTCTGAACAGAAACTCCGTTAAGAAAAAAGTTGTACCCCGTATATCCCGGAGGAGTGGCAGTGAACGTAAGAGAACTTCCCGCACAAACAGAAGCAGGGGAGGGGTTCAAAGAAATATTCAGTGCGCTTGGAAGAACAGTGACCGTTAACGAATCTTTCACTCTTCCGCAGCAGGCGGTGGTTACATACAAATAAATCGTGTACGTTCCGGTAGAAAAGAAAATAATATTGTTTGCGCTGGTTGCCGATGCTCCCACTACTGAATCAGGATTTGCGGAAGAAGGGAAATACCATTGGTAATACGTTCCGGTTAAAGAAGTGCTGAAGAGGGTAGGACATCCTGAGGCAATTGTTGTGCTGGCAGTAGAGATGCTCGGAAGAGCCGGTCCGTTCTGAAAAATATTTATGAAGTCGGTAAAGTTTGTTCCTGAGAACGAAATGGTTTTTCTTCCGAGAGAAGAGTAATAAACTGAAATGGGTCCTGCTCCGTTGCCTGTTGCCGGAGATGCGCCTGCTCCGAAATTCCATGTGGCAGAACTTGCCGCAGTGAACACAACTTCTGAATTGGTGCATCCGTGATTCATCACTGTGATGACCGGAGGGTTTCCGGGCACAGAAGTAACGCCAAGATTTGTAACGGGTGTTCCTCCGTTTTCGCTGAGTACTATGCTGAGTCCGGTTGCTCCGGGACCTCCGTCTCCACCTGCACCACCGTTTCCTCCGTTGCCGCCATTTCCTCCTACACCGTTAGAGCAAACTCCAGCAGCACCACCCGCACCGCCAATTCCACCTGCACCACCTGCTCCTCCTGTGCCGAAGCCGCCTGTTCCTCCCGCACCGGGATTAAGAAAACAATCTTGTATAATTCCTCCTGCTCCGTTGTTGCAAAGGAACACCGCAAAACTTCCTCCGCCACCGGTGCCGCCCGTTCCTCCTGTTCCGCCACTGCCACCGCCACCGCCTCCACCTCCAGATCCGCCCCAATCATCCGCTCCGTTTTCCTGTCTTCCTCCTCCTGCACCACCACCGCCTCCACCGCATCCATCCGTTCCGTTTCCTCCGTTTCCTCCTGCACCGCCAGGAACAAAATAACATCCAGCAATACTTCCCGGTGTTCCTACTGTACCTGTTGTTCCAACTGTTCCGTTTCCTCCGGGCTGACCGGGCTGACCGGGTGTTGTGCTACCGCAACTTGGAGGACCAAAAAAACATCCGGCAGAACAGGATGGACCTGTTCCACCTGCACCGCCCGCACCTCCGCATGCTCCTGCACCTGCTGCACCGGCAGATTGGTTATCGTATCCGGTGGTGTTTGCTCCGTTGCCGCCATTGTAAAGTGTGCCGATTCCTCCTGCTCCTCCGGGTATTGGACCGGGCTCTGCCATTCCGGCATTACCGGGAGAACCATTTCCACCGGGAGTTCCGGGAGTTCCGTTGACGCTTGGAAAACCGGGTGCGCCTGAACCGGTTGATACTTCGCAACGGGTGATATTATAATTTGAGCATCCATCGAGATAAATTCCGTAGACAGTGGTTCCGTTTCCGGGAGCGTTGGCAGTGTTGATGGTCAAATCCTGCAAACGAAAACCTGAAACACTTGTTCCTACCAGTGCGAACAACGCATTGGCAGGAGGACCGGCAGGGTTATTCGCATCGCGGTAAATAATACTTGGCGTACCGTTGCTTTTTGCCCATGTTACTGCATTGAACCCGCCTTCGATGGTTACGTTGGAAGGAATAAAAAGCGGAGTTGAAATGGTATAAGTTCCTGTGGCGAGCCAGAGTTGGTTGGCGGTGGCGGTGACGAGAGTTAATCCGTACGTTAAGTCAGCGGGATTGGCTTGCGTGCCTGCTGCTCCGCTTGCTGCGCCATTAACCGTTACATAAATAATATCGCATTGCTGGGCGGAGACCTTACTCCCTAATCTCTCTCCTGAAAGAGAGGGGAGTATGATTGCAGAAAACAAATAAGAAATAAAAAGTAAATGTACTTTCATCGGTACAAAGTTAAATTAATTTATCGTAGATTTTATTATTATTATTTAAAGATTAGGTTTCTATGGAAACGGTTTTCGCGCTTGCCCGTGTGCAGGAGATTTTAGGGGAAGAGAGGGGAATGTTTTGTGTGGGAATTCTTTTTACTATTTTTCTCCTACGGAGAAAGCAACCACCCCTGTGTCCCCTCCTTGCACAAGGATGGGAGGAGGGCACTCTTCAAAGTGGGGAGAAATAAAAGTGGCGTTAACTCCAGAAGCCCTCAGCCCCCGATGCTCCTGACGCTCCGGTCGGGACAAGTTCGATCGGGACAGGTCTGCCCCTCTCCCACAGGAGAGGAAAGGAAATCTCAGAGCGATTTGTTCGTTCCTTTTCCCTGAAAGAATTTTGGATTGAAGAGGGGTTTGCCGTTTATGCCGGTAAGCACCAGAGAAAATTCAAACGCGCCTCTTCCGTTGGTGTAATTATTAAGGTAGGATGTATTAATATCGTATGAAAGTTTAAAGATATGCTGTTCGTATTTCATTCCTGCCTGGATAATGAAGGCGTCTTTCCAGCGGTAATTTAATCCACCGATAATTTCGTAGGGGGTTTCTTTCATTTTATAAAAACCAAGACTGCCGATAGTAAACTCATACGCTTTTGCCTGTTTCATAAAAAGGAGGGATGGAATAATTTTTATATCCTCATTTATTTTATAATCAGCGCCTGCCTGCAAGATGAAGTGCATGGGCATGCGGTCTTTTGTAACGTTTGTAAAAGTTTGTTTTGGTTTTGTTGCATGATAAATTGAAAAGCCACCCCATGGCTGCGCTTTCCATTCCGGTTTTTTGTATTTGTAAAAGACACCCATGTTGGCGTCAAATTTCAGCCAGCTTGTTTTTTCAAAATTCTCTCCGCTTGAAGTATTGACATCAAAACCTCCGTCTGCATCAGGATTATACTGATTGTCATAGGTGAAATTGTTCGGGTCAAAGCTTTTATAAAGAATGCCCATTTGCAAACCAACAGAAAGGTTGTGAGGTCCGCTCACATCATTTGTGATTTTATAAGCAATTGATGGCATGAAGTTGAGTGTGTTCAAGCCGCCTTTGCCGTTTCGGCTGTGAATTAAATAACCGCCCACTCCAAATTCTTTGCCCCAGTTATTGTATGGCATATCATACGCCAGATAGGTTGTTGAATAGGGTTTTGTTCCGAACGCCTTCCATTGTGAGCGGTAATCGCCATAAATTTTATAGTTGGCTTGCTCTCCGAAATAGACTCCGGTTATTGCGGGATTATAATAATGCGGAGCGGCATCAAACTGCGTGAGGTGGAAGTCCTGCGCAAAACAGTTTGCAGTCTCCAGTTTGCAGTTTGCAGTTACTACAAATAAAAACAAAATAAGTTTATAGTTGAAAAAACCGTAAACAGCAGACCATAAACCGTAAACTTCTTTTTTAGTTTTCATGTTTTTCTTTTTTTACTTAAGGATGGTTACATCTCCATGAATATCTACTACATCCTCTCCATAAGTTATTCCTGTAAGTATGTAAACATATCTTGCCGAGGGCTGAAGTTTTCCTTTGTACGTTCCATCCCATCCGTTGTCTTGTGAAGTTGCATGGAAGATTTCGTTGCCCCATTCATTGTAAATTCTCCAGTCCATTTCTTTCATAGGTCCACCGCGAACGGACAGCACATCATTTTGCCCGTCACCATTGGGTGTGAATGCAGAGGGAACGGATACTACAAATGTTTTAACAGTAAATGAATGCTTCACAGTATCCAGACAGCCATCCGTGTTTGTTACGATGAGCATTACATCAAACGATCCGTTGTCGTTAAAACTATGAGAGGGGTTTTGCGCATTATCACTTACTCCATCACCAAAATTCCATACCCATGATACCGCATTGGTGGAGAGGTCAGTGAAGGCAACTGCCTGTGTGGTATAATAAATTCCGTTCGTAGGATTGAAATCAGCCATCGGGAGCGGCAGAATGGTGATGACATTTGTAAGCGTGTCTGAACATCCGCCTGCATTGGTTACAATATGTGTTACGGTATATGTGCCGGCAACGGAATATGAGTGTATAGGATTGCATGTAGAATCAGTGGTGCCATCTCCAAAATTCCAGAAGCAGGTTGTGATGCTGTCTCCCGTTCCCACACCGGAAGAATCGCTGAATGTATATGCGAACCAGCAATCGCCTGAATAATTAAATCCGGGAATAATTCCTTTGACAGGAATAATGGTATCGCTAAATGCGGAAGTGCATCCTGAATCAGAAGTAACGGTGAGCGAAACAACATATACTCCGAGAGAATCATAATAGTGAGAAGGATTCGCAAGAGAAGAAATATTATTTGCACCGGAAGCAGGATCGCCAAAGTTCCAACTCCATGAACTAATAGTTCCGCTGGAGATGGTTGATGTGCTGAAGAAGAAAACTGAATCAAGCGAGCAGGTTGTAAGAACTGTGAATGACGCAACAGGTGTTGGGTTAATGGTAATTATTTTTGTTAACGTATCAGAACATCCCACACTATCTGTAACAATTAATGCTACGCTGTAGGTTCCTGCAAGCGTGTAGGTATAGTTTACAATCGGTATGGAATCTATTCCACCATCACCAAAGTTCCAGTTCCATGAAATGATAGTATCATTAATTGCTATAGAGGTATCTGTAAATATAATTGTCTGCCCGGCACAAGCGGAAGAAGCCGATGCAAACAATGCGATGACAGGTTTGCCGGGAATCAATGAATCAATATAGGTTGAAGTACAGCCGGAATCAGAAGTGACTGTAAGCGTTACGGTAACAGTACCTGAAGTGGTGTAGGAGTGAACAGGGTTTTGGAGTGTGCTTGTAGTTGCGTCACCGAAATCCCAACTCCATGAAATAATATTTCCGGGAAGAGAAATAGCAGAAAGGTCGTTGAAGTAAACAGAATCACTCAGGCAAGTTGTGATGTAACTGAACGAAGCAACAGGTGTTGGATTTACATTTATTATATGCACCGCTGTATCCGATGAACCGGCATTTGTACCAACAATAAGCGTTACGGTATATGTTCCTGCCAGAGAATAAGAGTAGGAAGGATTCTTTACTGTATCTGTTCCGCCATCTCCAAAATTCCAGATCCATGAAATAATACTGTCACCAGCCATTACGGTGGATGTATCGGTAAATGCTATTGTCTGCCCTGTGCAAACAGAAGAATCCGAAGAAACAAAACCGGCAATTACATTTGTGCATGAAACAACTGTATCAACAGCGGTTGCCGTGCATCCTGAATCGGAAGAAATAGTAAGCGTTACCGTAAATGTTCCTGAAGTGGAGTAGGAGTGAACGGGATTTTGCAATGGACTTGTAGTAGCGTCACCGAAATTCCAGTTCCATGAAATAATATTTCCGGAGGCGATGGAAGAATTATCAGTGAAGAATACAGAATCCTTCACGCAATCAACCGTGAAACTGAATGATGCGGCAGGAGTTGGATTTATATTTATTACATGCACCACAGTATCCGTGCAGCCGATATTTGTGGTTACAATAAGAGTGACAGTATCTGTGCCGGAAATAGTATACGTATGAATTGGATTTTGAAGTGTATCTGTTCCTCCGTCAATTATCCAGTCCCATGAAACGATCGTATCATTTACAATAGTGGAAGCATCAGTGAATGTAACCGTTTGCCCTGTGCAAGCCGAAGAACCGGAGAATGCCGCAACAGGAGTTCTTCCGATAATGAGAATCATCGTATCTGTTACCGCAACGCATTGTCCGTTTCCGGTGGATGTGAGCACGAGCGTTACAGTGCTTGTGTCATTGCTTCCGAAAATATAATTTCCATTAAGGGTGGAATCATTGGGAGAGAATGTTCCGTTTCCGGAAGTAGTCCATTGACCACCAGTTGAATTCAATACAGTTCCATTAAGAGTTATTGAGTCGCTGCCTGAGCATACAAACTGATCCGTACCGGCACCCACTATGGGGCCTGGATTTACATATATTATTACAGTATCTGTTGATGGAGTACAGCCGCCATTGTTTGTAGATGTAAGAACAAGAATAATATTTCCTGTTAATGCATCATTGATGCTTGGCGTATAAGTTCCGTTGAGTGAGGTATTGCCCGGAGCAAATATTCCGCTGCCATTAGGAGTTGTCCAGATTCCGGTTCCGCTTCCTCCGGTAATTGTTCCATTCAGTTGAGCGGCATTGTTTGCACAAACAGTTTGGTCGGCTCCCGCATTTGCAACGGGAGGTTGCAAGAAAAATAATTTAACAGTATCGGAAACGGCAAGACAATTTCCATTGTTGGTAGAAGTAAGTATGAGCGTAACATTTCCGGCAGCACTGTCAGTCGTACTTATACTATAAGTTGCATTCAATGTTAAATCATCCGGAGAGAATGTTCCGGAACCAAGTGTTGTCCATTGTCCGGTAGTAGCGCCTGATGAAACAGAACCATTGAGGGAAACTGTATTTTGAGTTGCACAAATAGTTTGGTTGGGACCCGCATTTACAACAGGAGCAGGAGTGATAGTTACGATGATGGAATCGGCAACAGGCGCGCATCCATTGAGGGATGTCAGCGTAAGCGTAACAGTTCCGGCAATCGTATCACTATCGCTCGGAATATAAAAAGCATTTAAGGTGATGGAATCAGGAGAGAAAGTTCCTGTTCCGCTTGTTGTCCACACGCCCGAACCGGTTGTTGAACTTCCATTGAGGAAAACTGTATCTGCATTCGCACAGACAGTTACATCGCTGCCCGCATTCACAGAAGGGAAGTTGTCGAAAGTAATAATCATCGTATCGGTAACCGGATTGCAAAGTCCATTTCCTGCAGAAGTAAGAACAATGATTACACTGTCCGCAGTCGTGTCGGCAGGAGTTGCAGTATAAGTTGTAACAAGGGAAGATGCATTGCCGAATGTTCCGCTTCCGTTGGGAGTTGACCATGTTCCGCTTCCGGTGGAAGAAGTTCCGTTAAGCGTTGCTACGAGATTTGAGAAGCAGAGAATTATGTCAGGTCCCGCATTTACAACAGGAGCAGGAGTAATTGTAATAATCATTGTGTCTGTAACAGCATTGCAAAGCCCGTTTCCTGTTGAAGTAAGAATAATTGTTACACTTCCGGCAAAAGTATCCGCAGGACTTGGAGTATAGGTTACACCCATTGAGAATGTATCAGGCGAAAATGTTCCACTTCCCAAAGTTGTCCATCCTGCACCGGTTGAAGTGGTGAATGAACCGCTGAGTGTAACAACAGAATTGTTTGCGCAAACAGTTTGGTCAGCACCTGCATTCACAGTAGGAGCAGGAGTTATGGTAACAATCAACGTATCTTTTACTGAATTGCATGTTCCGTTGTTTGCGGAAGTAAGAATAAGGGTTGCTGTTCCGGCAGTGATTTGAGCCCCGCTCGGAGTGAAAGTGGAGTTCAGCGAATTCGGGACGAATGTACCGCCTCCGCCAATGGCTGCCCATGTTCCGCTTCCAGTGTTGGAAGTTCCGCTGAGAGCAACGCTCGCATTGTTTCCGCAAACGGTAACATCCGCGCCTGCATTTACAATCGGCTTGTCAATATAAGTGATGACAATGGTGTCAGTAACGGGATTGCATCCTCCGTTTCCTGTGGAAGTAAGAATCAAAATCACCGAGCCGGAAATTGTATCTGGAGTGCTTGAATTATATATTGCATTCAGTGTTGTTGGAGTTGGCACAAAAGTTCCTGTTCCCAATGTTGTCCATATTCCGGAACCTGTGGAAGAAGTTCCGTTGAGAGGAACATTTGCATTGTTCTTGCAAGCCACTGTGCTGATGCCAGCGTTGACGATGGGCGCGGGAGTGATTGTCACAATAACCGTATCAGTATCAGCAAGGCATGTTCCGATTCCGGTTGTAACCAGTACGATTGTAACACTTCCGTTAAGAGTATCAGTTGCATCAGGAATATAAGTTGTGCTGAGTGATAAATTATCAGGAGAGAAAGTTCCTGTTCCGGAGGAAATCCATATTCCACCAGATGCAGCCGCATTCACAGAACCGTTGAGGATAACCGTATCATTGTTTGCACAAAGAGTCTGGTCAGCGCCAGCGTTGGCAGTTGGAGCGTCCGTAATTGTAAGAGTCATTACAGCAGTTTGCGCTGTGCATCCGCCATTGCCGGTTGAAGTAAGTGTAAACGTTAGAATTCCGGTTGCTGTATCTAATGAACTTGGAATGTAATCAGCATTAAGCGTTGTGCTGGTTGGTACGAAAGTTCCGGTGCCTGAAGTTGTCCAGTTGCCTGTGGTTGTTCCTCCCGAAACAGAACCATTCAAGGTAACTGTTGCATTGTTCGCGCAAACAGTTTGGTCCGCACCCGCACTTACTAGGATTGGAGGTGTAATTGTAACTACAGTTGTTTTAGGATTACTTACGCATCCGAGAGAGGAAGTAACTGTAAGTGTATATGTTCCGGCATTTGACGAAGTGACTCCCGCAATGCTTGGATTTTGTGAAGTGGAAGTAAATCCATTCGGTCCGCTCCAACTGTAAGTGGCCCCTGCTACAGCGCTTGAAGTGAGTGATAAAATATTTCCTTCGCAAACAGGCGAGTTGCTTCCTACAGCGGGATTAGGTGTTGGATTCACCGTTACAGAAGTTATTCCCACAGGTCCTGTGCATCCGCCAATGGATGCAAATACAGAATAAGTTCCCGAAGCAGCAACGGTAACATTTATGATTGTTGGATTTTGCGCAGTGGAAGTAAATCCGTTTGGTCCGCTCCACGAATAAGTTACTCCCACAATGGTGCTTGCTGTAAGCGATAAAGTTTGCCCGGAGCAAACAGGAGTGTTGCTGCCAGCGGCAGGAGCAGCCGGAGTCTGATTGATAATAACGTTGACTGTTGAATCAACACTGGTACATCCGTTTTCCGTCACGTTCACAGTATATGTACCCGCATCAGCAGTTGTTGCTCCAGCGATGGTAGGATTTTGTAAAGTGGAAGTAAAGCTGTTCGGTCCATTCCATGAATAAGTCGGGCTTCCGCCAGCGGTAGCTGTCAAACTAAGATTTTGTCCTTCGCAAATCGGACTGTTGCTTCCCGCTGCAGGTATGGCAGGAGTTTGATTGATGGTAATGCTCACAGTTGCATCCGGACTTGTACATCCGCTTGCGGTTAAGTTCACCGTATAAGTTCCGGCATCTGTTGTGGAGGCAGGAGAGATGACAGGGTTTTGAGAAGTCGAAGTAAATCCATTTGGTCCATTCCATGAATATGTCGCTCCACCAACTGTGTTTGCTGTCAAACTTAAATCTTGTCCCGAACAAATCGGGCTGTTGCTTCCGGCAGTTGGCGCAGATGGAATTTCATTAACTGTTACGGAAACAGTTCCCGCAGGACTTGTACTACATCCGGGAACAATGGCGACAACAGAATACGTTCCGGATGCCGCAGTGGTCGCACCTGCTATAATAGGATTCTGAGAAGTAGAAGTGAAACTGTTCGGTCCGCTCCAGGAATAAGTTGCTCCTGAAATAGTATTCGAAGTAAGTGAAAGTGTTTGCCCTGAACAGAAAGGGCTGTTGCTTCCCGCAATTGGTGTGGATGGCGGAGCATTGACAACAATAGCAACAGTGCCCGCGGTGCTTGTACAGCCGTCAACCGAAGTGGCAGTTACAGAATAAGTGCCGGAGTTTGTTGTTGCAGCAGGAGTGATGACAGGATTCTGAGTAGTGGAAGTAAAACTGTTTGGTCCGCTCCAGTTATAGGTTGCTCCTGTAGCACTTGCTGTAAGTGAAATATCATTTCCAACGCAAACAGGTGTGTTGCCTCCTGCTACCGGCACTGCGGGAGTTTGATTAATAATAACAGATACTGTTTGTGTTGGCAAAGGCGGACATCCTCCAACAGTTGCAATCAGTGAATAGGTTCCCGTTGCGGAAGTAGTTACGATACCGATTGCCGGATTCTGCGAAGAGGAGGTAAAGCTATTCGGTCCTGTCCATGAATACGTTGCGCCTGCTACCGTGCTTGAAGTCAAACTCAGCGTTTGCCCCGAACACACAGGAGAATTGCTTCCTACTGTTGGTGCAGAAGGCGGAGGATTCACTATAACGGTAGTTGTGTTTACCGTGCTTACACAGCCGGTTGCAATGGATGTTACGCTTACAGAATAAGTGCCTGCATTATCCGTGGTTACGCCTGGTATAGTTGGATTTTGTGATGTGGAAGTGAAACTATTTGGTCCGCTCCATGAATAAGTTGTGCCGCCAATGGTGCTTGCCGTGAGAGAAATAGTATTTCCAACACAAACAGGGCTGTTGCTTCCCGCTGTGGGAGTAGCAGGAGCAGGATTGATGGTAACCGAAACAGTTCCGGCAGGACATGTGCATCCGTTTTCAGTAGCAGTGACCGAATAAGTTCCTGCAGCAACAGTTCCGGCAGCAGTGATAACCGGATTCTGAGAAGTAGAAGTAAAGCTATTGGGTCCGTTCCAATTATAAGAAGTTCCAGTTGAACTTGCTGTCAAGCTCAAATCAGTTCCCGCACAAATAGGGCTGTTGCTTCCCGGAGCGGGCGCGACAGGAGTTTGATTGATGGTAACTGAAACTGTTCCCGCAGGTCCCGTGCATCCGCTTGCTGTTGCAATAACCGAATAGGTTCCTGTAGCTAAAGTTGTAACACCTCCTATTGTTGGATTTTGTGAAGTGGAAGTAAATCCATTTGGTCCGCTCCATGAATAAGAAGTTCCAACGCTCGATGCAGTCAAACTTAATATTTGCCCTGAGCAAACCGGTGAATTGCTACCCGCAACAGGGGGAGCAGGTGTTTGATTTACGGTAACAGCAACTGTGTTTCGCACACTTGTACATCCGGCAGCAGAAGTAGTGGTAACAGAGTAGGTTCCGGAATTACTTGTTGTTGCAGGAGTGATTACAGGATTCTGCGTAGTGGAAGTAAATCCGCCCGGACCTGTCCAAGTATAAGAAACACCTGTTCCGCTTGCTGTCAAACTGATATCGTTGCCTGAACAAACAGGAGAATTACTTCCGGCAGAAGGAGCAACAGGTGTTTCATTTACAGTTACAGCCACTGTTCCGGTAGAACTTGGACCGCATCCTGGTACAGTAGCAATAATAGAATAAGTTCCTGATGCGAGAGTTGTGGCAGCTCCGATTATGGGGTTTTGAACCGTGGAAGTAAAACTGTTCGGTCCCGTCCATGAATACGTGGCACTTATAATGGTGGCAACAGTAAGTGAAATAGTTTGACCTGAACAAACCGGACTGTTGCTGCCGGCAGCAGGAGGCGGAGGTGGAGGATTTACAACAACACTTGTAGTGCTGACTGTGCTTATGCATCCCGCAGCCGAAGTGGCAGTTACAGAATAGGTGCCTGCATTAATCGTTGCCGCAGGGGTGATAACTGGATTCTGAGAAGTAGAAGTAAAACTGTTGGGTCCTGTCCAGTTATAAGTTGCTCCTGTTGCACTTGCTGTTAAACTGATATTTCCTCCCAAGCAAACAGGAGAATTGCTTCCTGCCGTTGGCGCAGTTGGAGTTTGATTTATCGTTACAGAAATTGTTTGAGTGGTAAGAGGCGGACAACCCGCAACAGTTGCAATCAGTGAATAAGTTCCCGAAGCAGCCGTGGTTACTCCTATTATCGTAGGATTTTGAGAAGCAGCAGTGAAACTGTTCGGCCCGCTCCAGAAATAAGTTGCTCCCACAACTGTGCTTGAAGTAAGAGAAAGAGTTTGTCCCGAACACACAGGAGAGTTGCTTCCTGCTGTTGGCGCTGAAGGCGGAGGATTCACCACAACGCTGGTTGTTGCAACAGGGCTTGCGCATCCTGCGGCAGAAGTTGCAGTTACAGAATAGGTGCCTGAATTAATTGTTCCCGCTGCAGCAATAACAGGATTCTGAGAAGTGGAAGTGAAACTGTTAGGTCCGTTCCAATTATAAGTACTTCCTGTCGAAGATGCTGTTAAACTTAAATTAATTCCCACGCAAATCGGGCTGTTGTTTCCTGCAACAGGTGCAACCGGAGTTTGGTTTATTGTAACACTTGTAGTTGCTGCTGTGCTTGTGCAGCCGCTGGTAGTTGCGGTAACCGAGTAAGTTCCCGAAGCAGCAGTGGTTACTCCTGCTATCGTAGGATTTTGGGAAGCGGAAGTAAAACTATTTGGTCCGCTCCATGAATAAGTTGTTCCGGTGCTGCTAGCTGTCAAACTCAAATCATTTCCTGAACAAACCGGAGTGTTGCTACCCGGAGTAGGCGCGGCCGGAATGGGATTGACGGTTACCGAAGTAGTAGCCGAAGGCCCCGCGCAGCCGGCCACGGTCACATTGACGGAATACGTTCCGGAAGCGGCAGTAGTGGCAGCAGCAATGACCGGGTCTTCCGAAGTGGAAGTGAAACTGTTCGGTCCTGTCCAGTTATAAGAAGCGCTGGCAATGGTATTGGAAGTGAGCGATAAAGTCTGTCCCGCGCAGATAGGAGTGTTGCTGCCCGGCACAGGGGCAGCCGGAATGGGATTGACGGTTACCGAAGTGGTAGCCGAAGGACCCGCACAGCCAGCCACAGTCACATTGACGGAATACGTTCCTGTAGCGGCAACAGTGGCAGCGGCAATGACCGGGTCTTCCAGCGTGGAAGTAAAACTGTTCGGTCCTGTCCAGTTATAAGAAGCGCTGGCAATGGTATTGGAGGTGAGCGATAAAGTTTGTCCCGCGCAGATAGGAGTGTTGCTGCCCGGCACAGGCGCGGCCGGAATGGGATTGACGGTTACCGAAGTGGTAGCCGAAGGACCCGCACAACCGGCCACGGTAACGTTCACGGAATACGTTCCTGTAGCGGCAACAGTGGCAGCGGCAATGACCGGGTCTTCCAGCGTGGAAGTAAAACTGTTCGGTCCTGTCCAGTTATAAGAAGCGCTGGCAATGGTATTGGAGGTGAGCGATAAAGT
>JACRAM010000011.1 GCA_016213405.1 Bacteroidota bacterium | reverse complement strand
CAAGAAATTAAATTGGTCTTGCAAGGGCAAAAATAGAAAAGTTTTAAATAGTGAAATAGTATATAAAAATCTTCAAAAAAAATTTGGAGATAACACAGAATCTGTCTGCTCGGTGTTCTCTGTGTTAAATATTTTTTTCATTCGCACTATATCTGAAATCAAGCACATAAACCCCGTAGGATATTGGATTTTATCCAACGGGGTAAACCCTTATTCTGAATAATGTCTAATAACTATTAACTGTCTCACCCTGCCAGTTCCCTGAAAACATCTTCCAGATTCTGTTCTTCCTTTTGAAGAGTGAGCACAGCCAGTTGATGCTGAACCGCAAACTGAAAAATATCAGCGCGTATATCTTTACCTGATGAAGCGGTAATCTGCCATACATTTCCGGAAATATTTTTCGCGCTGTGTACTCCGGAAATAGTTAAAAGCGGGTTGTGTGATGCCGGCTTGTCAAATTCAACGGTGATAATTGTTTTATTTGAAGAAGATTTTTTCAACTCCTGTGTTGGCTTGTCTGCAACAATACTTCCTTTACTAATGATAATTACTCTATCGCACATGGCTTCCACTTCCTGCATGATGTGTGTAGAGAGCATTACTGTTTTTTCTTTGCCGATTTCTTTTATCACATTTCTGATTTCCACTAACTGAATCGGGTCAAGACCTGAAGTGGGCTCGTCAAGGATGAGAACTTTCGGATCGTGGATGAGTGCTTGTGCCAATCCAACCCGTTGTTTGTATCCCTTCGACAGTGCGCCAATTTTTTTTCTTTGTTCGATTTCAAGTCCGGTGATGGCGATGATTTCTTTTACCCGCTTGCTCGTGTTTTTCAACTGGTGAAGTTCGGCAACAAATGAAAGATATTCTTTCACGAACATGTCGTAATACAATGGATTGCTTTCAGCGAGATAGCCCACATTTTTCCTCACATCCAAACTCTGCTCGCTCACATCAAATCCGCAAACGCTTGCGGTGCCGGATGTCTGCGGAATAAACCCCGTAAGGATTTTCATCATCGTGGATTTTCCGGCACCGTTCGGTCCGAGAAAGCCAATTACTTCGCCTGACTTTACTTCAAATGAAACATCGTTCAGCGCTTTTTGCTTGCCGTAAATCTTTGTTATGTTCTGAACTTTGATGGACATATTTTTTCTCACTAACCCTCTCGCAAGGAGAGGGAACTTTTTTCAAAGGTAAAAATGATTGGCAACAAAGATATTTTCTTTTCCTCCCCTTGGGGGAGGTAAGGAGGGGCTTTTACTATTTTTGTCTTGTGAAAGGAACGATTATAAAATCTACAGGCAACTGGTATCTTGTTCTCGCTGAAGGAGGGGAGAAAATAAACTGCCGCATCAAAGGGCGTTTGCGTATTGACGGATATAAAAGTACAAACCCCATTGCGGTTGGAGATAGTGTTTCTATTTCTCTTGAAGGAGATGGAAACGGAATTATCAGTGATGTAGGAAAAAGAAAAAACTGCATTATCCGTAAATCGAAAAATCTCAGCAAGCAATCTCATATCCTCGCTACCAATGTTGATCAGGCAATGCTGGTAGTTACGCTTGCAGTTCCGAAAACTTCGTTTGGGTTCATTGACCGATTCTTAGCAACTGCCGAAGCGTATCAGATTCCGGCAATAATTATTTTCAATAAGGCAGATATTTTTGAAGATGACGAAGTGCTGTATGAAGATTTGAAAAATACGATGAGCCTTTATGAAAAAATCGGTTATCAATGTTTCAGCGTCTGTTCCACAAAAATGAAAACTGAAACAAAACAAAAAATGGTTGCACTGCTGAAAGACAAAACAACTTTACTTTCTGGACATTCAGGAGTCGGCAAATCAACTTTTGTAAACGCTATTGAGCCGTTGCTTGATTTGAAAACTCAGAATCTTTCCGAAACTCATACGAAAGGAATGCATACGACCACTTTCACGGAAATGCATCCGTTAAGCTTCGGTGGGTTCATCATAGATACGCCCGGCATCAAAGAGTTCAGTGTGATAAATATGGATAAGTACGAAGTGTATCATTTCTTCCCGGAAATTTTCAAAAAAGGAAGTGAATGCAAGTTCAACACCTGTCTTCATATAAGCGAACCAAAGTGTGCGGTGATCGAAGCAGTAGAGAAAGGAGAGATTGCACTTTCACGCTATCATTCTTATCTCAGCATCATGAGTGGAGAAGAAGTCATAAAAGAATACAATGACTAAATTCTTAAGAGAGAAAATTCACAAGTCACAAGTAAATCCCTTGTGAATTAATGAGAGCAGTTATCCAAAGAGTAAAGCACGCAAGTGTAATAATAGATGAAAAAATAAAATCATCTATCAAAGGTGGTTTGCTTGTTCTGTTGGGCATTGAAGACGCAGATGAGAATGAAGATATTGAATGGCTTTCCGCAAAAATTTCTAATCTGAGAATCTTTGGTGATGCAAATGGAGTGATGAATCTTTGTGTAAAAGAAGTGAGTGGTGAAGTTTTAATTGTTTCACAATTCACATTACATGCTTCTACGAAAAAAGGGAATCGCCCTTCTTATATCCGTTCAGCAAAACCTGAAATCGCCATTCCTATCTATGAAAAATTCATTCAGCAAATGGAAAAAGATTTAGGCAAGAATGTTCAGGCGGGTACTTTTGGTGCCGACATGAAAGTGGAACTGCTGAACGATGGACCGGTGACTATAATTATTGATTCCAAACAAAGAGAATAAAAGCCCATCCCCGTCCCTTCCCCAAGGGAAGGGAGAAAAATCTTATGGTGTATGAAGTCCTTCCCTTTGGGAAGGATTTAGGATGGGCTTCACTTCATCTGCTTCACAAACAGCATTATCGCAAACCAATATTCGTGGTAGCCGGGATTATCTTTCCACAGGCAGGAAGAACCATGTTTCCCTTTTGAAGTCGGCACAAATTGATTTTTGATTTTAGATTTCACATCGCTCATGAGCGTAGAGACATCATTTGCTTCTTCTTTAGCTGAAGTGACGAAAACAGGAAGGGTTAGATTTTTTATCGCATCCTTCAGTTTTAGTTTGGTTCCGAAATATTCCCCGGGGCTGAACGCCATTACCGCGCTCACTTTTTTATTTGTTGTGGCAATTTTCAAAACAAGTGATGCGGAATAGGAACTTCCCACCAGAAAAACCTTTTTTCCGCTTTTTGTATAGGCATAGTCAATTGCGGCAAGGATATCTTTTTCAGCATCAAGATAAGTAGTGGGTTTCTTTTTTTGAACCGCGAGTGCGGCAGTTTCATTCTTTACTCCATTCACTTCGTTGCCGGATCGCGCATCAACAGCAAGACAGTTATAACCGAGATGGCAAAATTTTCCTGCTGTTTCTGCGTATTCAGCTCTGCTGTAACCCGCCTGATGGCAAAGAACCATGTACGGCAGAGAATCATTTACGAAATATAAATCAGCTGTGACAAGTAAGGCATCGGAAGCGGGGAAAGTAATTGTTTTCACGGATTGAGGACTTAGTTGTGGTATCTCAACAAATGATGAGCAGAAAAATAAACTTACTATAAGCGATACTATTCTTAACATGCTTTCAAATTCTAAATCTAACTTACAAAAATGTTTTTAGTTCAGATAGTTTTTTACCGCAGAATAAACTTCATCTACAGAAATTGATGTCATGCACACATTATTATTGCAGGGTGAAAAGCGATGATTGAAAACATTCACACAGGGACTACACGTGAGTTCTTTCCAGATGACATGCGCATTAGGAGAAATAGGTCCAAATAATTTTGGTGTTTCAGGTCCGAATAAAATTATCGTGCGAATAGTTGTGAGCGAAGAAAAATGACCTGGTCCGCTGTCGTTAGTTACAAGAATAGCAGACAGAAAATAAAGGGTAAGCAATTCTCTTAGCGTAGTTTTTCCGGCAAAGGAAACCGCTTTTGAAGAACCAATCTGCTTGCAAATTTCTTCTGCTTCTTTTTGTTCGGAAGGAGCGCCAGAGATTGCAATGCATGTGTTTGGATTTTCAGCAATGATATTTTTTCCAAGTTCAATAAAGTTCTGCTTATCCCATTTTCTCAGAGGAAGCAAATCACTTGCGTTTGGATTGAGAACGATAATTTTTTTCGGTTCAGAACCAAATGCCTCTTTTATCTTTTCATTCATTTCTTTTTTTTCTCTTTCACTCGGAGAAAAAACAGAAAGAGCGGAAGTGAGATTGTTCTTCGGAATCTTCATCATCGGCACTTCAGCAGGATTTTGCAGAGTCGCTTCAACAAGTGAATGGTAAAAAATCGAAGTATGCAGATATGGATTATACTGTATGCGGTGCGTCATTAAATTTCCCCTGTAGGGGAGTTCGCTGGAAAAACGATGTAAGCCAACGCGGGTATTTGCTCCGGTCATAAAAGAAAAAATAGCCGAAGCGCGGGAGAAAAATTCCATATCAATCACTGTATCAATTTTTTCTCTGCGTATTTTCCTCAGCGCAGACACCGAATCAAAAATAAAACTGAAAAATGATTTGTCGCTGAGCGTGATAATATTTTTTTCCGGAATCACATCAAAAATATCCAGTATCGGGCGGTTATTTGAAAAAACGCAGAAGTAAACATTTTCTCTTCCAACTAATTCTGCTGCACGTTTAATCGCGCTGTATGCAAGAACCGTTGCGCCCTGTTCAATAAATTTCAGGAAAATAATTTTTTTTGGCTTCTCAACTTTATTTGATGCAGAACTGAAAAGTGAAAGCAAAAAACAAATCGGCTGACCGAACCAATAGTCTATCTTGCGAATTGTTTGAGGATGCATGTATTAACTCTTCAGCGGTTGCGCAAAGGTCTGCACATCTTTTGCGGAAATAGTTTTATCTCCGAGAATGATGAGGCGCTCCACTACGTTTCTTAGTTCGCGGATATTTCCTGTCCAGCTTACTTTCTGAAGTTCTTTCAGCGCGTCTTTGGAAAAAGTTTTTTGCGGAATGCCCTGCTCTTCGCAAATCATTTTTCCAAAATGTTCTATCAAAAGCGGAATGTCATCTTTTCGTTCATTCAGGGAAGGAACTTTGATTATAATTACGCTGAGACGGTGATATAAGTCTTCCCGAAAATTTCCTTTAGAAATTTCTTTTTGCAGTTCTTTGTTGGTAGCGGCAAGCACGCGAACATTCACTTTCACTTCTTTCTCGCTTCCTACACGTGTGATTTTATTTTCCTGTAATGCGCGCAACACTTTTGCCTGTGCCGATAAACTCATGTCGCCAATCTCATCCAGAAAAATTGTTCCGCCTTCTGCCAGTTCAAATTTCCCTTTTCGCTGAGCAACTGCCGATGTGAATGCTCCTTTTTCATGTCCGAAAAGTTCGCTTTCAATCAGTTCGCTCGGAATGGCAGCGCAGTTTACTTCAATGAAAGCGTTGTTCGCGCGGTTGCTTTTTTCGTGAACCCATCTTGCCACTAATTCTTTTCCTGTTCCATTCGCGCCCGTAATCAAAACACGCGCATCTGTTGGCGCAACTTTTTCAATCATTTCCTGAATCTCCTGAATGGCTTTCGATTCGCCAATCATTTCGTAGGTCTTGGAGATTTTTTTCTTAAGAACTT
Source organism: Bacteroidota bacterium (assembly GCA_016213405.1). Classification (NCBI taxonomy): domain Bacteria; kingdom Pseudomonadati; phylum Bacteroidota; species Bacteroidota bacterium. The sequence continues at coordinate 40,110 of JACRAM010000011.1, read as the reverse complement.
TTACATCCGAAACCAAACTTGTCTTATCCATCGCGTTGCGGATGGTAACGAGCAGGCGGTTGAGATCAAGCGGTTTGGCTATGAAATCAAACGCTCCTTTCTTCACGGCTTCCACAGCGGTTTCAATAGTGCCGTGCCCCGAAATCATTACAATGGGAGTATCTGGATTTGATTTTTGAATTCTGTCGAGTGCTTCCATGCCGTCCACTTTTGGCATTTTTATGTCGCATAAAACAATATCGTAATCTTCCTTCTCCGCCATGGAAGAACCTTCCGCGCCATCAGCGGCTTCATCCACTTTAAAATTTTCGTATTCTAAAATTTCACGCAAGGTTTTGCGGATGGATTTTTCATCGTCAATGATTAAAATTTTTGGCATCGGTGATTTTCAATTTGTGTCCACGAATTTACAAAGGATTCTGAATTGACGTTAAATCTCTACTTTTGGCAGAGTAACATGTAAGTATAAATATGAGAGGCAATTTTATAGCACTTTGCAGAATCGATAAATATTTGTCATGGATAATTTTCGGAATTATTCTGAAATTATTATTCGGAGTCTATCTTCATTACAATGTGTTTCTTTTTGATAACGGAAGAGAACCTTCTAATTATTTTTTTCTAATCTCTGGAGACCATTATGAATTTTTTAATCCAACCAATAACTTAGTAGAAAAAGGAAGTTATTCTCTCTTTGAAGGAAGCGGACCCTACGCTGGACGGCTTCCCGGATATATCTTCCCTTATATTCTTTTTCGGATATTATTCACTGAGAAAATAAGTTTATTGTTATTGGGATTGTTTCAGATTTTTTCCTCTGCTGTTACTGCCTATTTGCTTGCGCGGTTAGCCGGTGAATCAGCAAACAATAATATCAGATTCTTCTTATTTGTTTTTCTTGTTTCTTTGTTTCTTCCCTATTTCTGGCAGTGGGATTTTTATTATCATCCTGCTTCTCTATCAGTAATGCTCTATGTTTTGCTTCTCTACATAATCAAGAAAAAATTTATTCCGGATGGCAGATATGCGTATGTTTTGTTTGCAGGATTTTGCATGGCATGGATTTTTTTTCTGAGACCCTTCCTTGGAATATATTTTATCAGCGTTTTGATTTTAATTGTTATTGTTTCATTGGTGAAAAAAGCAAAAATGAAGAATATAGCATTCAGAATATTTTTATTCCTTTTACCATTAGTAATTATTGAATCGGCATGGGCAGTGAGAAATTATTTTGCCTTTAAGCAGTTCATTCCTCTGCAAACATCCCTTGTTCCGTTCGCACAATCCGGGTCGGATTATTCTTATGGAAGCACAAGTAAATATTCGGTAACAGTAATCCGGAAACTCGTTTCTGCCTGGGGTGGTGATTGCGCCTGGTATTTTCAGGGAAGTGAAATGGGATGGTTTTTTGAAAACGATAAAATAAAATCAAACAAATTTGAATTTAAGAATTATGTTTTTTGCAATGGATTTACAAAAGATTCAATTAGTCTTTTAAAAGAAAATCTGCAATTGTCATTTAATAATAATTTTTCAAGAGAACGGAAGGACTCGCTTGAAGAAGCAATTATCAGCAGGTCGGAAAGATTCAGAAGAACATACATAAGCGAAAATAAAATTCACTACTACTTTTTTTCTCCTTTATTGAGAATAAAAAACTTTTTAATAAAAAATGTAACTCAGGATTGGAGGGCTCCTTTGTTTGGCAAACCACCTTTGTTGTATATGGCTTTGAAAATTGCCAGCTTGTTTTTATATTATTTTTTTCTCATCAGCGGATTGCTGGTAATAATCACTCTTCCTTGGTTATGGAAAATTTATTCGGCATTCGAATGGATGATAATTGCAAATATTCTGCTTCTTGTCGGCACTTTTGGTTTTCTTATTGACTTATCACATTACCATTATTTTGCGACAGGTTATATTGGGCTTTTTGTTTTAACTGCGAACAATATTCAAAGATTCAGAAGAAGAATTCAACAACTCCCACAACACTCCTTCCTTCAGCGAATATTTGGAGAGGCGCATTTTCTTTAATCTGAGTCGGAGGATGATGAAGTCAACAAAAATAGCAGAGACCACCATCATGTCCACTCGCATTTTAGAAAGTCCTTTCATGTGTGACCGGTCTTTAGCAGTTGACTTCCGGATGACTTCATACATTTTTTCGCAATCATCAAAATTAAAATCATATTCTGTTTTTCCTTTCAGGATGCTGATGTCATAAAAGCGGTAAGCTATCATTTCTGCCAGTGAATCAAAAGAGCCCGATGAGCCAATTAGTTCAACTGCTGGATTTTTTTTCATCATGTCAAACAGCGGCTGAAGATTTTCTTCAAGATAATTTTCAATTTGTTTTATTTCTTCTTTTTTTATCGGATCGGAGGGTTTGAATTTTTCCAGCAGGCGAGCGGCACCAAGCAGAAAACTTTGTTTCCATAGAATTTCTTTTTTGTTCGCGATGATGAATTCGGTGCTGCCTCCTCCAATATCCAGTATTAAAGAGGACTTGTCGTTCATCTTCACAGCAGAACGCACACCATAATAAATCAGTTCGGCTTCTTTGTCGCCTGAGATAATTTGTATATCTATCCCTGTTTTTTCTTTTGCCGCACGGATGAAATCTTCCCTGTTGCTTGCCCCACGGATGGCGGAAGTTGCGAAGGCAATAATTTTTTCAGCGCCAAATTCTTCAATGGTTCTTTTGTGTTTCTTCAGGGCTTTGATCCCGCGTTTAAAAGGTTTTTTCTTTATAAAATTTTTATTGATTCCGCCTTCGCCAAGTTTGACGGAAATTTTGCTTTTGTAAAGTTTCCGGTAAGTTTTATCAGGGAAAAGTTCAGCAATAAAAATATTGAAAGTGTTGGTACCTAAATCTATAATCGCAATCTTCATTGAAAAGAAAAACAGTTAGCCTGAGTAACGAAGCCACTTCCACAATTCTTTGTAAGAAACTTTTTTGCCATACATTAATATTCCTGTACGGTAAATTTTTCCTGCGAGCCAGGTCATAAAAATAAAACCCACAACAAGCAAGGTCATTGACAAAGCGAGTTCCCACATCGGAACGCCAAAAGGTAAACGCACCATCATCACGATGGGCGATGTAAAGGGAATGACAGAAAACCAGAATGCAAGCGGACTTTCAGGATTTTGCATGATGAACTGTGCGGCAATGAAAGCGATGATGAGCGGAATAGTAGCGGGCATCATGAACTGCTGCTTGTCGGCTTCACTGTCAATCGCAGACCCAATAGCGGCAAACATGGCGCTGTAAAGCAAATAACCTCCGAGGAAATAAAACAAAAAGCAAAATAATATCTGTGCAAAGTTTATATGCTCAAATCCTCTTATCAAATCAGCTGCTTCGGAATAACTTATGTTGTTCTGATTAGGAAGTTGGTTCGGCATGCTGGGAATTACATTTTGTTGAACGGCAGAATTTTTCAGTTGAGAAAAATCTTTCAGGAAAGTTACTTGCCCGACTCCAAAGAGAATCATGGTGAGTACGACCCACAAAATAAATTGCGTCAATCCAACCATTGCAACACCAATGATTTTTCCCATCATGAGTTGAAACGGACGTACGGAAGAAATAATTACCTCTACAATTCGGTTAGTTTTTTCTTCAATCACACCTTGCATGACTTGAATTCCGTACAGAAAAATAAAAATATAAATCAGGAAGCCCGCACCGAAACCAATCACCATGCTCACGCCCGTATTCGTTCTTTCAGAAGTCCCAGACTCGGATTGTTTTTCTGTAAGAACATTAATCGGAATGCGGGCTGCATCTACTTTTTTCATATCAATGCCCTGTCCTTCCAATTGATTTTCATAAAGTATGTCTTCTATTTCTGAACGAATGCGCTCCTGCACCATAATGCCAGGATTGGTTTTGAAATAAAGGATGGATTTTTTTGAGATAAGAATATTTTCAGGTACCCAGAGTATGGCGGTGTAATTAGTTTTGTAAAAATCTCTTTGTGCAACTTCAAGAGTAACGGGAGGGTAATCATATTTTACATTCTTGCTGTCTTTCAGAAATCCATCCACCAGTTTTGAATCATCAATCACTTCAATAAAGTGTTTTGCCTCATCCTGCATGGAAAACCAGATGGGAATAATTCCGATGGCGGCAAAAAGAAACGGTCCAAGAATCGTCATGATGATAAACGATTTCTTTTTCACCCTTGAAAAGTATTCGCGTTTTATGATGATGGAAATCTTTGACATTATTTTTTATTTTATAAAATACGAATTTATACTTATTTACGAATCAATAAGTTTTCATTCGTACATTCGCACTAATTCGTAATCCGTAAATCATGGCTTTCCGATTTCCCTCCGTCTCCGCAGTAATAAAAGGCACTCTTGACACATTAAAAAGGTTTCCTCTTCCGCTTCTTTCCGCGATAATCGGGAGCGGAATCTGCATTTACATGCTTGAACTGAAATGGGACGTGCAAAAAGATTTTGAACACCTATGGAAAATGGTGATGTGCTGCGGGCTCGGGCTGAATTTGTTTTTATCCATGTCGCTGATTTCTGAAAGAAGAAATCATGGCGCTGTTCAGAAATATTTAGCGCAGTTTGCCGGATTGCTTCTTCTTGTCGGATATTATTTTCTTCTTCCGGAATTCAGGAGGATGACGGTTACGGATGGTGCGCGCTATTCACTGTTCAGCACCGGATTGCACCTGCTGGTGGCATTTTCACCTTTCATCGCGCGCGGAGAAATAAACGGTTTCTGGCAATTCAACAAAACTTTGTTCCTGCGTTTTTTGCTTTCTGTTTTGTATTCAGGAGTGCTTTATCTTGGACTTGCTCTTGCCTTGCTTGCCGTTGACCAACTTTTTAACGCTGATATAAAAGGTGAACGTTACGGACAACTTTGGTTTTTTCTTTCCGGAGTTTTCAATACATGGTTTTTTCTTGCTGGCGTACCGAAAAACCTTAATGAACTTGAATCTGTTACCGATTACCCGAAAGGATTAAAAATTTTTACGCAGTTTATTTTGCTCCCACTACTTGCTGTTTACTTGTTGATTCTTTACGCATATGGAATTAAGATCATCATTCAATGGGAACTTCCCAAAGGATGGGTTTCGTGGCTGGTAAATGCGTTTTCTGTTTTCGGAATTCTTTCTCTTCTGCTGATTTATCCTGTAAGAAATGATGAAGGTAACACATGGATAAAGATTTTTTCAAGATGGTTTTACCGCGCGCTGTTTCCGCTTATTGTTTTACTTGGAGTTGCAATCGGCAAGCGAGTCATGCAATATGGAATTACCGAGAACAGGTATTTTGTTTTGATTGTCGCTTTGTGGCTTGCCGGCATCGCCACTTATTTTCTGCTGAGCAAAACAAAAAATATCAAAGTGATTCCTGTTACACTTTTCTTTATTGCCTTTCTTTCCTCCTTCGGTCCGTGGGGAGCATTCAGCGTTTCAGAGAAAAGCCAGGTGAATAGATTGGAAAAACTTCTCATCGAAGAAAAAATTCTTGTGGATGGAAAAATAAAAAAGACAACCGATACGATTTCAGATAAAAAGGGAAGGCAGATTGTGTCCATCGTACATTATCTGGACGAACATCATCACTTCGATGCTATCAAGTCGTGGTTTAAAGAAAATCTCGATTCCATTCTCGCTCCGAAAGATTCAAATGATTATGTGTATGAAACAGGAAAAATTCTTGCGCTGATGGGGCTGGAAGACAATTATTATTACGGCTACCGCGATGATGAACGTGATGAGGATGACACTGCCACTATAAAGAATTTTTATTACTACGCACGGAATGAAAGCCAGCAGGCAGTTTCAGTGGCGGGATTTGATTATTCGTGCAATTTCAACCGATCTTTTTATGAGGGAGATAACTCTTATTATAATGACAGTTATTACAAGATATATTTCGGAAAAGATTCCGGGATTATAAAATATTCCAAAGAGTCAACAGATTTTGTTTTTGTGAAGAACGGAAAAGATATTTTACGTTTTGATTTAAACGCTTATGTAAAAAAGATTGCATCGTATAATAAAGAACACAAAAAACATCAGTACGACCAGAACATTCCAAATGAGATGACGCTTTTTGAAGCCAAAAATGATTCTGTAAAAATGAAATTGTACATGACAAATATATCAGGAACGAAATCAAAACAGGAAATTAAAATAACCCAGATAAGCGGAATGATGCTTTTGAAACTTGGTTCATCTCAATCAGATACAATCCATGCAGGTATTAAATAATATAGATAAAGAAAAAATTCTTTTTCTTGATATTGAAACAGCGCCTCAGTATCCTGATTACAACAGTATGTCCGATGATTTTAAAAAATTATGGGATGGCAAAGCGAAATACTTTAAAGAATTAAAAGAAAATAATGAAACACCTGCTGATGTATACAAACGTGCTGGCATTTATGCAGAATACGGAAAGGTAGTGTGTATTACGGTGGGAATGTTCAGCGGAAAATCTTTCCGCCTGAAATCATTTTACGGGGATGACGAAAAACTCATGCTGGAAGAATTTTCTGCTCTCTTAAATAAGTATTACAACACCGAAGATCATTTTCTTTGCGCGCACAACGGAAAAGAATTTGATTTCCCTTTTCTCGCCAGAAGAATTCTTGTGAACGGAATAAAAATCCCCCACATACTTGATAACGCAGGCAAAAAGCCATGGGAAATAAAACATTTGGATACCATGGAACTTTGGAAGTTTGGCGATTATAAAAGTTATACTTCTTTAAATCTTCTTGCCGAACTATTTGGCATTCCTTCTCCCAAAGGCGACATGGACGGAAGCATGATGTATAAAGTGTATTGGGAAAACAAAGACTGGGATAGAATTGTAAAGTATAATCAGAAAGATGTTTTAACTGTTGCGCAGGTGTTTCTTAAATTCAAAGGGGAAAAATCGATTGAAGAAAAAGATGTTGTAATAGTTTGATCATGGGAATCATTTTCGCGTATATCATTTGTAAAAACAAATCTGAAGCAAAAAAAATTGGCAGGGTTCTTTTGGAGGAGAAATTAGCAGCTTGCGTAAATATTTTTGACCACATGCAATCCTTGTATTGGTGGAAAGGAAAGATTGAAGAAGCAAATGAAACCGTTCTCATCGCCAAGACAACAAAAAAATTATTTCAAAAACTTTCTGCTCAAGTAAAATCAATTCACAGTTATTCTGTTCCCTGCATTTTGCAAATACCAATTGCAGATGGAAATAAGGAATACGTTAAGTGGCTACTGGAGAATGTAAAGTAATTACTTCTCTTTATTATTTATCGCCAGCAATCCAAAAGATAATAGTCCGCCAAGTAATACAACCACTGTCTGCGCCAGCCACACTACCCATCCGAACGCAACCCCCATAGCGGTGGTGAATCCCCAAAGAAGCATTATCTGCAAAACAATCCATTGATAAGCGCCAATTCCACCCGGTGTGGCAATCACGCCTAAACTTCCGAAGCACATGATGGCAAGGCAGTCGGTAAACGATAGCGATTCAGTTTCTTTGAATGCGAACACACAAACATAAACCGTCATCAGATACATTACCCAGATGAAAAGTGAATGAAAGAGAAAAAGCAACGGACTTTTTACGTTAGCTATTGTTCTGATTCCGTCAAGAAAACCCAGCAGTAATGCTTTTATCTTTTGAGCGATTGGATTCTGAAGAATCTTTTTTCGGAAAAAATAAAAAAGAAATACCCCTCCGAGAATAATTCCAATCAGCGCAATCAGTAAGAGTTTATTTTCCGTAAGCCCATGAAGTTTGTTTTTTATTGGAGTAATTATGTTTTCGGAAATGTATTCATGCATTCTGGCATATTCAATCCATGCGCTGATGATGAAAAGCACAAGGAGCGTGAATAAGTCAATCACCCGTTCAGCTATCACCGTTCCGAAGGATTGAGTGAGCGGAATTTTTTCGTAGCGTTTAAGGATTCCGCATCTGAGCACTTCCCCTAAACGCGGAAGTGCCAGATTGCCGAGATAGCCAACCATCACAGCGTAAAAAGTGTTGGTGGTTTTAGGTTTGAAACCAAGTGGGGCAAGAAGCATTTTCCATCGGATGGCGCGACTGAGATGGGCAATAATTCCTAAACCCATTGCAAGAATAATCCATAAATAATTTGCTTCTGAAAGCGATTTAAAAATTTCTGTTTTATCTTTTTCAGAAAGGTTTTTCACTACCAGCCAGATAAGAAGAATGCCAAGTCCGAGGAAAACAAGAAACTTTAATGCGGGAAGAATATATTGCTTCAAGATAGTAATGGTTAACGGTTATCAGTTAACGGTTATCAGTTGGTAATTCACCGATTACCGTTCACCGATTACTGATTACTTGATTTTGTTCGTGCTGCTGTCAGGATATACAAGTTTTGGCTTAAAGGTTTTTGCCTTTTCAAAATTCATAGTGGCATAAGAAAGAACAATCACATCATCGCCCACTGCAAACTTGAGTGCAGCAGGTCCGTTCATGCAGATGATTCCAGAACCGCGCGCGCCTTTTATTACGTAAGTAATTATGCGCTCACCGTTCCTATAATTCAACACATGCACTTGTTCGTTCTCGATGAGATTGCCTGCATCCATCAGGTTTTCGTCAATGGTAATGCTGCCCACATAATTCAAATCGGCTTCGGTAACCCGTGCACGGTGAATTTTTGATTTTAAAATTTGTATTTCCATAATAATCTATTAAGCGGGCGAAGTTAAACAAATATATTTCGCGTGTTCGTTCTGAATATTTATATTACCTTCGTGCTCCCAAAAATCAAAATTAACAATTACATAACCTTTTTTACACAATGAAAAAATTAATTACAAGAGCTGCAATCCTGATCTCAACTTTCTGTGCGTTTACATTTAATGCAAAGGCAAACATTGATACTGTTCAGGTAGCCAATTTTTCCTTTACACCCAATTCTCTGACCTTATGTTTAGGTGACACCATTCGTTTTGTATGGGCGAGCGGAACTCATAACGTACATATTCTGACTCCTATTGACAGCACATCAAACAATTTAACCGGTGCAGGAGATACATATGATTTTACACCTACATCTGCCGTAACTTATACCTACGAATGCGGTATTCATGGTTCCATGATGTCGGGTACTTTTACTGTTAACGTGCCTCCTTCAGTTGATCTCGGTGCCGATGTAACGCAATGCGTAAGTGCTTTACTTGATGCAGGCAATCCGGGTTCCACCTATCTATGGTCGGATGCTTCAACCAGTCAAACCCTTACCGTATCTTCTTCAGGAACTTATTCTGTTATCGCAACAAATATGTGCGGTGCTGATACCGATACAGTGATGGTAACTATAAATCCGGGAGTTGTAATAAATCTCGGACCTGATACTATTACTTGTGCTGCAAGCGTAGTGCTTGATGCTATGAATGCCGGACCCACTTATTTGTGGTCAACGGGCGAAAGCACGCAAACAATTTCTATTACTGCTTCAGGAGCATATTATGTGGATGTTACCGATGGAAACGGATGTATGGGTTCAGATACCATCCTGGCAACATTCAACACGTCTCCTGTTGTAAATCTTGGAGCCGATGTTACCCAATGTGGGGGAAATGTTCTATTGGATGCAGGAAATCCAGGCGATACTTATCTTTGGTCAGATGCATCCACCGATCAAACACTCACAGTTTCTGCTTCAGGAACTTATTCTGTGGTGGTAACAAATAGTTGCGGCACTTCTTCAGACACGGTGGATGTTACTATCAATACTCTTCCAACCGTAAGTATTGCTGATGTAACTCAATGCGGTGGAACAGTTCTGCTCGATGCAGGAAATCCGGGCGATACTTATCTTTGGTCAGATGCTTCAACCGATCAAACGCTTACCGTTTCTGTTTCTGGAAACTATTCAGTAGTTGTTACTAATCCTGCTACGGGTTGTGCAGGTTCCGATGGCGCGGTAATTACCATCAACACGCCTCCGGTAGTCAGCTTAGGAGCTGATGCAACCGTTTGCGGAAGCACAATGCTGGATGCTGGAAATCCGGGTTCTACCTATTTATGGTCAGATGCGTCAACCAATCAAACACTCACCATTTCTGCTCCCGGAACCTATTCTGTTTTAGTAACCGATGTTAATGGATGCACGGGTTCGGATACCGTGATTGTTACTATTAATGCTCTTCCTGTTATTGTTGCCGGAAGCAGCGTTACCATTTGCAGCGGCTCTTCAACCACACTTACAGGTTCTGGCGGAATAACCTATGCATGGGTACCGGGCGGACAAACTACCGCAAGCATTGTAGTTTCTCCCCCTTCAACAACTTCTTATACTGTAACAGGCACCGATGCTAACGGATGTTCAAATACAGCAGTGGTTGCGGTTACAGTTAACAACGGACCAGTTGTTACAACTTCTTCAACCCCCTCTGCTTGCGGGCAAAACGATGGAACAGCAACGGCAAATCCTTCGGGCGGAACTCCTCCTTATGTATATGTGTGGATAAGTGGGCAAACCACTCAAACAGTAACAGGACTTGCCGCGGGTAGTTATACCGTTTGTGTAACAGATGCAGGCGGGTGTCAGTCCTGCTCTCAAGCTGCTGTTACTACTTCTGGCAGCAGCAGTTTGCAAACCACTTTTGCGGCTGGCAATGCGCAAAACGGAAATATGTTTGATGTTACTGCAATCAACAACCTTATTATTACAGGTATTGACGGACATCCGCAGGCAAACACCGACTATGAGATTTATTATAAGACCGGCACCCATGTTGGCTTTGAAACTACTGCTGGCGCTTGGACACTTGCAGGAAGTGTTACCGGTGTAGTGGCTCAGGTATCGCCAACCCCAACGCCTATTCCTATCGCGTTAAACATAAACGTTCCTGCGGGACAAACTTATGCGCTTTACGCAACCTGCACCAGTGCCGGCATAAGCCAGAATTATACCAACGGCACTGCGGTTGGAAATATTTATGTGCAGGATGCAAATATTCAGATTAAGGAAGGCAAAGGAGTTGCTTATCCTTTCGGATCAAACTTCCAGCCCCGCATCTGGAACGGAATCATTCACTATTGCTCTGGTCCAGTGGGCACACAAGACAATCTTATTACATTAGAAAGAGGCGTGAATGTTTATCCTAATCCGTTCACTTCAACAGCAACGGTTGTTGTAGCAGGAGCAGATATTCATAACGGTGCTGACTTCATGCTCTTTGATTTATTTGGAAGAGAGATAAAGAAAATGAAGATTGAAACCAACACTTTTGATCTCAGCCGCAATAATACCCCTGCTGGTGTTTACTTCTACCGTGTGAACGATTCAGAAGGAACAGTTGGAACGGGAAAGATTGTGATTGAATAAGACCTCCCCCTCCCTTAAGGAGAGAGATAAAGAAAACCCTGAGCAGTTCCGAAGGAATCCCTTCGGGAAGTTCCGAAGGAATCCCTTCGGGAAAATGTTCGGGGTTTTTTGTTTTCCGGGAAACAGATTGAGGTAAACGAAATACTTTGTTATCATCCCTTCGTACGGATTGGCATAAACGAAAAGCTTTGTTATCATCCTTTCATTCAGGTTGAGGCAAACGAAAAGTATTGTTATCATCCTTTCATTCAGGTTAGGGCAAACGAAAAGGATTATTATCACAGGTTCGTACAATATAATGCAAACGAAAAAGTTTATTATGATGTCTTAGTAAAAACAGTAATAATTCATAAGAATAGAAGGAATTTGTAAAACCTCTTTATCATGGAAAATGAAATTCACATTGGTCAACTGATTGAGAAAAAAAGAAAAGAATTATCAATCAAGAAAGTGGAACTGGCAAGGCGTGTTGGCACTTCGCGCGAGAACGTGACGATGATTACCTACCGCAAAAGCATTCAGGTAGATATGCTTCGAAAGTTTTGCGTTGCGCTCAACTATGATTTTTTCCAGCACTATGCGTTGCAGAAGAACGAAAACATCAAACAGCAAATGCAGAAGGTGATTGACCAAAAGCAAAATCAGATTGATGAACTCCAAAAGCAGGCGGAGGAGATGAAAAAAACCATGCAGGAGCAGAGTTTTGTCATTGATGTGTTGAGAGGAAAAAAATAAGTAACAACATTGAAGTTTATATCGAATAAGAGTTTTCAGAAAGCAATATTATCTATCAATCTCACAGTTCCAACCTTTACGGCAATACACGCTTGCAGGTTTTTACTTTCTTTCCAATCTTGAATAGGGATGAGCGTTTCTGAATTTACAATTTCAAAATATTCCAATTGAAGAAAAGGGTTCTCGTTGATTTTGTATGAAACCCATTTTTTGAGTTCCTGTATTGTTCCTCTTTCCTTATCCCTTGCTCCTTGCAGAGTTTTATAAATATGAGAAGTGTTTTTTCTTTCATCTGAGTTCAGGAGAGCGTTGCGCGAACTCATCGCCAGCCCTTCTGCTTCACGCACGGTGGGGCAGGGAATGATTACTACAGGCATCTGCAGTATTTTCACCATGTGCTTGATTATTGCCAACTGCTGAAAATCTTTTTCTCCAAAATAGGCTTTGGCTGGTTCAATAATATCAAACAGTTTTTTCACTACCAGGCAAACCCCCTGAAAATGTCCGGGACGATGAGCGCCTTCCATTACTTCACCCCCCCTGAATCCCCCCGAAGGGGGGAATAATTTATTTAACATAACCTCCATGTCCTCTCCCCTTTGGGGAGAGTTAGAGAGGGGGGGCGGATACATCTCTTCCACACTTGGCGAAAAAAGCATATCACAACGGGATTGTATAAGTTTTTCAATATCCTCTTCAAGAGTGCGTGGGTATTTTTGAAGGTCTTTCTTATCGTTGAACTGAAGGGGGTTTACAAAGATGCTGGCAACTGCTATATCATTCTCTCTTTTTGCTCTTTCTAACAGCGAAATGTGTCCTCTGTGTAATGCGCCCATGGTAGGCACAAATCCAATGGATTCAGCTTCATTTCTGACATTAATGAGCCAATCTTTTGTTTCTGTTATCGTGGTAAATATTTTCAAATAATATCTGTGTAAAATTTTGGAATAGTCAGAAAAAATACTATTACATTAAAACAAAACTACTTCAAATATTTGTTCAGTTATAGAAATTTTATTAGTATCTTTGGACTCCTTTAATAAGAACCTCTTAATCCAACTCCTTCCTATGAAAAAAGCCAGAATGTTATTTGTTTCGCAGGAAATTACTCCCTATGTGGAAGAGTCGCACATGAGTATTATCAGCCGACAGCTCCCGCAGGGAATCCTGGAGGCAGGAAAAGAAATACGCACCTTCATGCCCCGCTACGGAACCATCAATGAGCGCAGGCATCAGCTTCACGAAGTGATTCGCCTTTCGGGGATGAATCTTATCATTAATGATTTTGACCATCCGCTTATCATAAAAGTTGCTTCTATTCCCGCGGCACGCATGCAGGTTTATTTCATAGACAATGATGATTACTTCAGCCGCAAAGCAATGGTAACCGATAAGAACGGAAACATATTTGCCGATTCTGATGAACGCCTTATTTTCTTCTGCCGTGGTGTTATTGAAACCGTAAGAAAATTAGGATGGGCTCCGCACATTATTCATTGTGCGGGCTGGATGAGTTCACTTATGCCGATGTATCTCAGGCGCTCTTTTGGAGATGATCCTCTCTTTGGCGAAAGCAGAATTGTTTTTTCAATCTATGACGATGAATTCAAACAAACGCTGAATAAGGATTTTGTTAGCAAGGTTCAGTTTGAAGGAATCACAAAAGACGATACCAAACACCTCAGGAGCGGAACCTATTCAGGATTGATTAAGACAGCGGTTGATTTCTCTGATGCAGTTATCAAAGTTGGCAAGAACACCAACTCTGAAATTGAAAAGTACCTGAAGAAATGCGGCAAACCAGTTCTTGATCATCCCGGAGACGATTATATTGACATGTATAATGATTTTTACGATGCAGTTCTTGAAGAAGAACCTGAATTGGCATAATGCCATCATCAAATAAATAGTTTTTCGTAACGTTGTCCCCTGAAAGTTTTGGGGGACAATTTTTTTATGACTAAATACATACAACACATTTTCTTTTTACTGCTGATTGCCGGATTGATTTCTTCCTGCAAAAAGAAAACTCCTGAGGATATCGGGCTTGCTTTTCTTCCTGAAGGGGATTTATTAAATGCTGAGTTTACAGATACAGCCACATTAATAACCCACACGGTTAAAGATGATTCGCTTAAAACATACTGCTCGGTTTGCGGCATTTCACCTCTTTTGCTCGGCACCATAAACGATCCGGTTTTCGGAATTACCAAATCGTCCGTCTTCACGCAGCTTTCTCTTTCTAAAACCAATCCATCCTTCGGAGCTAACCCGATTTTGGATTCTGCGGTGCTTTCTCTTGTTTACAATAGCGGACAGCATTACGGCACTTTATATCCTCAGAAGTTTGATGTGTACGAAGTATCAGAACCGATGAGCACAACCACTACTTATTATTCTAATGATACGGTGAAAATTTACACTACTCAGCAAATCGGAAGCGCAACTATCACTCCTGATCTCACAGATTCTTTGCTGGTAGATACGTTGAAGTTTCCTCCCCATTTGAGAATAAAACTCAGTAAAGGAATGTTTCAGAATTTTCTCGACACTTCTTCTTTCGCTTCTTCCTATAACAGCAATTCAAATTTTCAAAGTGTATTCAAAGGAATTTATATTAAGAGTTCCGTTGTTCCTCCTTCTGGTGAAGGAGCCATATTATATATGAACTTGACCAATGCATACACCCGCCTGACACTTTATTACAAAAATGATTCTGACGATTCTCTATCCTATTATTTTAATATCAGTGCAAATGACTGCGCGCGGTTTTCACACTTTGAGCATGATTATACTTCTTCTGCCGACATTAACAATCAATTAAGCACGGCTGTTACTATTCAGGAAGACAAAGTTTTTGTGCAGCCGATGGCGGGAGTGAGAACAAAAATCACTCTGCCATACATTCAAGATTTTTTCAAAAACCGAAAAGTAGCTATTAATAAAGCAGAGTTGATTTTGCCTGTTGAAGCATCATCGGTAGATTCAATATTTACAGCGCATTCTAAATTAGTAGTAACCATTGCAGACCCCACGCTTGGTCCCCTCATCATGCCCGATTATTTTGAAGGAGCAACTTATTTTGGCGGTGATTATGATGCGACCAATAAAGTATACAAATTCAATATTGCGCGATATGTTCAGCAGGTATTAAATGGAACAAAGCAAAACCAGGGCTTATATATTATCACAAATTCCCGACCTACTACAGCCAATCGGGTTCAGCTCATGGGCGGAGATAAAGCAAATTCAAACCGAATGCGCCTGAAAATCACTTATACCCCTTTAGAGTGACAGGTGGTACAATTTCTGATAATGTTTAAGTAACCAAAATCTTTATCAGATGAAAAAAACAATACTCCTTTTTTCATTCCTCTTTTCAGTTTTTATATTCAGCGCATCTGCTGAAAATATTCTACTGCTTACAAATCCTAAAACGCAGGAAACGGAAGTTTTCCGCATGGGTTCCTTTCTTGTGTTTGAACTGAAAACGGACAAATCCATTCACGAAGGATTTATACGGGATATTGAAGACTCTTCACTTGCGTTTGATGACATCATGTTTCAAGCTCAGGTTTCTCTTTCACAAATAACAATTCTTGCAGGAAGCACAAGAGGGAAAGTAGTTGCCGGTAAAGTTGCCAATGTTGTTGGAGATGCGCTTATTATTGCCGGCACAGCTGTTTTTGATTGTGGGCTGGATTTTTTCGCATACAGCGATAGCTATTATTATTGGCCCAT
This sequence comes from Bacteroidota bacterium, assembly GCA_016213405.1. NCBI lineage: Bacteria > Pseudomonadati > Bacteroidota > Bacteroidota bacterium. Next base: position 24,275 of record JACRAM010000011.1, on the reverse strand, counting down.
TGGCGGAACGATTTGGCTTGCAGGAGCGTTTGTTGCCGGATTGGGTTATGCATTTGATTGGGCAGCCTGCCCGTTTGACCATGCGGTGCGTGTCCGAAATTATCGGGATTGGAATGCAAGCATAGTTGCTTCACTCCAACCCTCTTCTGAAGGAGAGGGGACTAAACAGGAAACATCTCCTAAACAAGATTCAACCCAAACTCCTCCTGTCTTTTCTCCTGAAAATAAAAAATCTAAGATAGAAAAGAAGAAGAAAAATAAAATTGCTGATGATGTTTATGGAGAATAATTATTCCACCGCATTCTCCTTAGCCGTCACCGCATCCACAATTTTTTTCTGAGCATCCACTTCACCTTTCTTTTTTTCCTGATCAGTTTTATTTTTTGCTAAATCATCCTGTGCTTCTTTGATGCGCTTGTTATAATCTTCAATCTTTGCTTTGTAATCCTCAATGTTTGAATTCAGCTTCTCCTGTTTTTTCTCCAGACTGTGCTGGTCATCCTCAATACTGCCAAGCACTTTTTCTGCCGCCTTGCGCTGTCCCGTAATAGCATCTTTGGTGGTTTTTATAGCAAAATCATTAACTATTTTTTTTGCTTCCTTTAATTTCTCATTGTTGTTGGAAGAGCTCAGAAAAGCGCCTCCTAAATCAAACGCCACGATGAGTTTTGTTTCACCGTCTTTTACTTTTTCCGTTTTAGCATACACATCAATGGTATTGTTTCCATTAATGGATTGAATCACCGCATTGTCGGCAAACACTCCATCGTTAGTAGACATTTTACCTTTGTAATCTTTCATCAGCGACTTCCATTTGTTCGCCACTTCATCGGGAGTTGCATCATAAATGCTTACCACAAGTGCGGGGTTTTTATTTCCGCCTATGTGCTCATTAGATTCATCTACTTTGATTTTTACTTTTTGGGCTGACGCTGCGGTGATTACACCGATAAAGAGAACAGCGATTACACCGATTGAAATATTTGTTTTCATAATGAAATGGATTTATTGTCCAAAGATAGAATTTCATTTGAGAATTCAAACTACAAATAGCATGCCTTTAATATCTTTACTTTTGATTTTTAACTTTCAACTTTTGAACTTAATAGATACCCACACACATCTCTTTGCAGAAGAATTTGATTCTGACAGAACAGAAGTCGTCAAGCGCGCAATTTCTGCAGGAGTAAAAAAAATGTTCCTGCCGAATATTGACAGTTCGTACATCTCCTCCATGCTGAAACTTGAAGCAGAGTTTCCTGAAAATTGTTTTTCCATGATGGGTTTGCATCCTTGCTCAGTGAATGAAAAATATACAGATGAGTTAACGGTTGTCGAACATTGGTTAAGCAAAAGAAAATTCAGAGCCATCGGAGAAATAGGAATGGATTATCACTGGGATAAGACTTTTATAAATCAGCAGAAAGATGCTTTCGCAAGGCAGATTGATTTAGCAAAAAAATATTCTTTGCCAATAATAATTCACCAGCGAGAATGTTTTGATGATTTATTTGAGATGGTGAAATCAAAGCATGATAATTCCTTGAAAGGAATTTTTCATTGCTTTACAGGAACTATTGAGCAGGCGAATAAAGTAATTTCTCTCGATGGATTTAAAATGGGAATAGGTGGAGCGGTTACCTACACGAAATCAGAACTTCCTGAAGTGCTGAAGCAGATTGATTTGAAACACATCGTCCTTGAAACAGATTCTCCTTATTTAACACCTGTTCCACACCGAGGAAAGCGCAATGAAAGTTCTTACATTACTTTTGTGGCGCAGAAGGTTGCGGAGATAAAAGGAATTTCAATTGAAGAAGTTGCGGAAATAACAACAAAAAATGCAGAAGAAATATTTAGCCACTAATTACACGAATTGACACGAATGAGCAAGAAAAATAAAAATATATCTAAGAAGAGCCATCAACCATTAACCATTAACCATCAACCATCATTTCACTGGGCTTACATTTTTCTTTTTCTTTTCGCCTGCGGACTATATATCAATACCTTCAATCACGAATTCGCTTTTGATGATTCAGTGGTCATCACCGGAAATAAATACACCAAGCAGGGCTTTGATGGAATAAAAACGCTCGCCACTAAAGATTTATTCTATGGGATTTACGGAAACGCACTTGATTTGGAAGGCGGGAGATGGCGTCCACTAACGCTGGTGATGTTTGCTGTGGAATATCATTTCTTTGGTGACAATGCGCATCCTTATCACTTCATCAACATTTTTCTTTACGGAATCACGGCAATAGTTTTATTTCTGACACTCAAAGAATTTTTTCCAAGAAATCATTTACTGGCTTTTATTGCCACACTTTTTTTCATCGCTCATCCGATTCATACAGAAGTTGTCGCTAATATAAAAAGCATGGATGAAATAGTTTCGTTTCTTTTTCTTTGTCTGGCACTAATCCTTTTGTTTAAAGCATTAAAGCAAAGTCCCTCCCCTTGGCGGAGGATAGGTGGGGCTTGTGTTTGTTATTTTCTCGCCCTTTTATCTAAGGAAAACGGAATAACATTTATCGCTGTTATTCCTCTTACGCTATTTTGCTTTGCCGGAAAAAATATCAAGCATAGTTTAATGTTTACGATTCCCTTTTTCATCACGGCAGGAATTTATTTAGCCATCAGAACTTCTTTGGTCGGAATGATTGGCGACAGGGAAAGCAATGACATTACAGACAATCCATTTCTTCAGTTGAATTTTCCCGCCCTCCCGACTGCTCTGCCGTTTGTGGAGAAATTTGCCACCATCTGCTGGATACTTCTGAAATATCTTTTGCTTCTTATCTTTCCTCATCCGCTAACAAGTGATTATGGGTTCAACCAGATTCCTGCCATGAGCTTAGCTAATCCGAAGGCACTAGCTTCACTTTTAATTTATGGAGGATTATTTTTTTATGCGGGAAAAATATTAATGAAAGAAATAAAGGCGAGAAAGAATCCGGAATATAGAATTCAGAATTCAGAATCTTTGGTTTTCTCTTTTTCAATTTTATATTTCCTAATCACTATCTCAATCGTATCAAATCTTTTCTTCCTTATCGGAACAACTATGGGAGAACGCTTCGCTTATATTTCTTCATTGGGATTTTGTCTTGCGCTTGCCGCTGCTCTCCTACGAATTACGAATACAACGAATTACGAATTACGAACAGACTTTTACAAAAATGCCAAACTATCAATTCCACTTTTACTGATTCTCGTTCCGTATTCTTATAAAACCTTAACAAGAAATCCTGCCTGGAAGGACAACAAAACTCTTTTCACCACCGATGTAAAGACCAGCACAGGAAGTGCCAATGCGCATTATTACAATGCCAATACAATGTTCACTGACCATATTAACGATGAGCAAGGTCCGAAGCGCGATTCACTTTTCATAGAGGCGAAAAGGGAATTCAGAAGAGCGATGGAAATAAATCCATATTTCCATTACTGCTATTACAACATCGGTCTCATCTGGGAAAAACTTGGAAACCCGGATTCAGCCATTGTATATCAGCAGAAAACCATTGATCTCAAACCAGATAATTCGATGGCGCAATACATGGCGAAAGGCGCACTGGGTTTGGTTTATGGAAAATTAAAAGGAGATGTGGATAAGGCGATTCCCCTGCTGAAAGAAGCGCTCGCCAACAAACCCGATGATACTGGCTATCACGAAAATCTTGGTATCTGTTATGCGATGAAGAAGGATTATGACAATTCAATCAATGAGTTTGAGACTGCTATTAAATTAAAACCTGAACTTAAAAAAGAAGATGCGCGGATATTTATGAATCTTGCTTTGAGCTGGCAGAGCAAAGGAGACAAACAAAAGGCAGATGAGAATTTTCAAAAGGCGTTTCAGATGGATCCTTCCTTGAAAAAATAATCAGGAAAGTTTTCCCCCAATCTCCACATCTTTCCCCGGCTCAACGAGAATCGTTTCATTGTTTTTGTCAGGAACACCAAGAGTGAGTACTTCTGAAACAAAAGGCCCAACTTTACGTGGAGGGAAGTTCACTACAGCAAGAATTAATTTTCCTTTCAACTGCTCTTTGGAATAGTTCTTTGTGATTTGTGCACTGGAGTTTTTTGTGCCAATCTCTTTTCCGAAATCTATTTTCAGTTTGTAGGCAGGTTTTTTCGCTTCCGGAAAATCCAGCACTTCAATAATTCTTCCAACTCTTATATCGAGTTTCTTAAAGTCGTCAATAGTTACAGCCCCTCCTAAATCCTCCCCATTAGGGAGGACTTGAGATTTGTCTCCCCTCCTAATGGGAGGGGTTGGGGGTGGGCTTTTTTTTAGTTTCTCCATTTGTTTTTCTATTGTTTCATCTTCAATTTTATCAAACAAAAGTTTTGCCTGTCCAAGTTGATGTCCTGATTTTAAAATATCTGTTCTACCCGCATCGCGCCAGTTTAATTTTCCAATATTGAGAAGGGAAGATAAGTTCACAGAAGTATTTGGCAAAAACGGTTCAACTGCCACAGCAAGGTTCGCGCAAATCTGCAGACAGATATTCAAAATACTTCCGATTCTTTTTTGGTCAGATAATTTCCACGGCTCGTTCTCTGCAAGATATTTATTTCCCGACCGGGCTAGGTTCATCATCTCAGTTAGTGCTTCTCGAAATTTAAAAGCATCCAGCGCGGCAGAAATCTTTTTAGGAAACTTACTTATCTCTTCCATCAATAAAACATCACCTTTTGTAAACTCTTCGGCAAGTGGAACTTTATTCTCAAAATATTTTTGCGTGAGCACCATCGTGCGGTTCACAAAATTTCCGAGAATGGCAACTAATTCGCTGTTGTTCTTCTGCTGAAAATCCTTCCAGGTAAAATCATTGTCTTTTGTTTCGGGCGCATTTGCCGTGAGTACGTAGCGAAGAACATCCTGTTTGTTCGGGAAGTCTTTCAAATACTCATGCAGCCACACCGCCCAGTTACGCGAAGTGGAAATTTTATCTCCTTCCAGATTCAGAAATTCATTTGCCGGAACATTGTCAGGCAAAATATATTCTCCGTGCGCCATCAGCATGGCAGGAAAAATTATGCAATGGAAAACAATATTGTCTTTGCCGATGAAGTGAACCAATCTTGTTTCTTTGTCTTGCCAGTATTTTTTCCAGTCGTTACCCAAAAGTTCTTTTGTGGCAGAAATATACCCGATAGGCGCATCAAACCATACATACAAAACTTTTCCTTCTGCATCTTTCAATGGGACTTTCACTCCCCAATCCAGATCACGTGTCATTGCTCTGGACTGTAATTTTTGGTCAAGCCAGCTTTTGCATTGTCCGTACACATTTACTTTCCAGTCTTTATGCGATTCAATGTATTTTTCAATCTGAGATTGCATTTTATCAAGAGGAAGAAACCAATTCTTGGTTTTTCGCAGCACAGGTTTTTCACCAGACAAAGTTGATTTTGGATTTATCAATTCAGTCGGACTCAACGAGGTGCCGCATTTTTCGCACTGGTCTCCGTAGGCATTTTCGCTTCCGCATTTAGGGCAAGTTCCTATAATATATCTGTCAGCAAGAAACTGATTTGCCTTTTCATCAAAATACTGTTCCGTTATTTCTTCCGTGAAAATCTTTTTATCGTAAAGTGTTTTAAAAAACTCCGAAGCTGTTTCATGATGAACTTTGTTAGAAGTGCGCGAATAAATATCAAATGAAATTCCGAATTCCTTAAATGAATTGCCCATCATCTTGTGGTATTTATCCACCACTTGCTGAGGAGTAATTCCTTCGTTTTTTGCTTTAATAGTAATAGGAACTCCGTGTTCATCCGAACCGCAGATAAATTTCACATCCTCGCCTTTTGAACGGAGATAGCGTACATATATATCAGCAGGCAAATAGCATCCTGCCAAATGGCCAATGTGCACGGGACCATTCGCGTAAGGCAAAGCAGCTGTAACTGTATGGCGTTTGTAATTCACTTGTTGGTAATAAAACTGTAAACTGTAAACTGTAAACTGTAAACTGTTTTATTTTCGTGACAAAGATAAATAAATGACCGCACCTCCTTACTTAAAGAAAGGCGACAAGATAGGAATCACTGCTCCCGCGAGAAAAATTTCCAGGGAAGAAATTCAGTTTGCCATTGATACTTTTGAAAAATGGGGATTGAAAGTTATTCCTGGAAAAAATCTTTTCGGATGTGAGAATCAGTATTCCGGAAGTGATGAACAACGGGAAAAAGATTTACAAGAGATGCTGGATGATACTTCCATTCGTGCTGTCATCAGCGCGCGGGGAGGATACGGCACGTTGAGAATCATTGATAAACTTAATTTCAAGAAATTTCAGAACAACCCAAAGTGGATCATTGGTTACAGCGACATAACGGTTTTACATTCGCACATTCATCAGAATTTTGAGATAGAAACAATTCATGGCACAATGCCAATCAATTTTTCTAAGGACGAAGAATCTGTAGAAATGCTAAGACAAGCTTTATTCGGAGAAACAATTTCTTACAAAATCAGCTCACATCCCCTGAATCGAAAAGGAAAAACAGAAGGAAGCTTAGTGGGGGGAAACCTTTCTTTGCTTTATGCTTTGAAGGGGAGCAAGTCAGGAATTTCTACTTCCGGGAAAATTCTTTTCATTGAGGACCTGGACGAATACCTTTATCATATTGACCGAATGATGGTTTCATTAAAACGTGCAGGAAAACTTTCTCATCTCGCAGGATTAATTGTGGGCGGAATGTCTGATATGAAGGACAACACAATCCCATTCGGCAAAACTGCTGAAGAAATTATTCTGGATGCTGTAAAAGAATATGATTATCCTGTATGCTTTGGATTTCCTGCCGGACATCAGACAAAAAATTTAGCCCTTCCGTTTGGCAGAAGGGCTAAGCTTAGTGTGGGTAAGAAAGTATCTCTTTATTTCTGAAACTTCTGATAATCTTTCGGAATCTCAAACAAATTCGCATCAACAGATTTCTTGTCAACTTTAGTTACTTCCATTTTTACATCTTCTTTATTGGTCTCAAGATTTACCTGACTGGAAAGGAATGGAAACGAACCTTCAGCGCCTGTGATTTGCTGCACATATACGGCTGATTTATCTTTTCTGTTAAGCACTTTCAGAAGTCTGAAAAAGAAATCAAATTTTCCGTTCGCCATCCAGTACGTTACCTGCACTTTTTCATCAGGATTCTTTACAACATATTCGGTGCACTTCATGCCCTGAATGGTTTTTGTAGCTCCCGTTTTCTTCACTTCTGGTTTTCCGGTAATAGTTGCCGGTGTGCCCGATGCCTGTTCAATATAAAGTTTGCGTTCGTGGCTGAGCGAAACCATGCTGTTTGTTTTCAGGTCAATGAGAAAACTGCCTTCCACTTTTTTGGATTTGCTGCCAATTTCATCAAGGCGGATTTTATCTCCTTTAACGTAGTAAATATAATTTACCGTATCGGTGGCGGTTTGCTTTTTGAATTCGATAACGCCTTCAAAAGATTGTGCGGAAACCATCAGCATTCCTGAGATTCCGAATAATGCGGTGAGAAATAATTTTTTCATAGTATTTTGTTTTTTTCCGAAGGAATCCCTTCGGGAGAGGTTGCTAAAGTAATGTTTTTTTGAGAACAATATCATGGAGAATTCAACAATCATACCAAAACATGTAAGATGTAAAAGGGAAGATGGCAGATGGCAATACATATGCTATGAAAAAAAGGGCTGTAATATTCGTCATTCGTCATTCGTAACTCGTAATTTTGCCCCATGGCTGAGCATAACGATACAGGCATTCAGGGAGAAGACTTAGCTGCCGTTTATCTTGAAGCAAAGGGCTATGCTATTCTTGAAAAAAACTGGAGGTTCGGAAGGGAAGAAATTGATATTATCGCCCGGCATAACGACATTCTTGTAATTGCAGAAGTTAAAACCCGAAGCGGGAATTTTTTTGGCGAGCCCGAAGAATTTGTGAACCGGCAAAAGCAAAAGAATCTGATTAAAGCGGCAAACGCATACATTGAAAAAAACAATCTTGAATTGGAAGCAAGGTTTGACATCATAGGCGTGATTCTTACAGGAAAAAAACACAGGATAAATCATATTGAAGATGCCTTTCATCCCATTGCATAATTATGGCACACAGAATATTATTAGTTGAGGACGAAGAAAACCTACGAAACACCATCCATTTGAATCTGGAGATGGAAGGATATAATGTTACCGATGCCCGTGATGGAAAAGTTGCTTATGAAACATTTCGTTCAGCTCATTTTGATCTGATTGTGCTGGATGTAATGCTTCCCGAAATGGACGGCTATACGCTTTGTCAGAAAATCCGGTTGGAGAATACAGAAGTGCCCGTAATTTTTCTCACTGCAAAAGGCGCAAGCGATGAGCGGATACACGGATTAAAACTGGGAGCTGATGATTATCTGGCAAAGCCGTTCAACCTGGAAGAACTTTTGCTGAGAGTAAGCAAACTTGTGAAAAGAAAAAATCAAAATCCCGAATCCCGGATCTCCGATCAGAATTATAAATTCGGAAAATGCGAAATCAATTACCTGACTTTTGATATTATCGGAAGAGACGGAACAAAACAGACTATTTCCAAGCGGGAAATTCAACTGCTGAAACTGCTGATTGAACGGAAGAATGAAGTGGTGTCGCGCGAAGATATTTTACGAACCATATGGGAATATGATGTCTATCCTTCCACCCGAACGATTGATAATTATATTGTGAGTTTCCGCAAGTACTTTGAAAAAAACCCGCGAGAGCCGAAACATTTTTTTTCGGTGAGGGGAGTGGGGTATAAATTCACAGATTGAAAGCCCATCCCAACCTTCCCGAAGGGAAGGAGTATAATCCTATTTTTATTATTAGCTCATGTTACGCAAATACATTTTTACCGCAGAGTCCGCTGAGGTTGTACGCAGAGAACTGCTGAGAATACATACAGTATTGTATTTTCTCTGCGACTCTCCGCGTGTTGTTTTCTCTGTTTTCTCTGCGGTTATTTGCTTTTCTGCGTAACATGAGTTATTAGGTTTTTTATTTCCTCCCTTCGGGAGGATAAAGGTGGGCTGCCTTCAGAATTTTTATTGCATTCTCATTCACTTCTTCAGAAAGTTTCAGCCATAACACAGGCGCAGCGTAAAGCACAAGGCAAATAAGCGAGCGGATAATCATGTCGGCATAAACATTCAGGATAGGAGGGATGAAATAAATCACTCCGAGCGTGAAAACCCCGATAAGAATCACCCACACACTTTTAAAGTCAAAGGGCTGCATGCCAAACACGCTCCAGATGTAAATAATGCGAAGCGTGTTGAGCGTGATAATGGAAAGCATGGTAGCGAACGAGGCGCCTTCAATGCCGTATGTTGGAATAAAGGCAAGGTTCAGCGCAATCATTACGCCAATCAGCAAAATGGTGAAGAGCAGATCGTATCTGTATTTTTTTGAAGTGACAAGGATGATTCCGTTGATGCCCGTTGCCATGTCGAACAACCGCCCGATGCCGAGAAAAAGAAAAACATATTTGCCCGATGCGTATTCATCCGGAATGAAATGAAAAATATTATCAATGTTCACCCACAATCCAAGGAAAATAAAACATCCGGTAATCAAACTCATCAGCGTAACTTTTTTGTAGAGGTCGTGCATTTTTTTCATCTCGCGGTTTTTCCAGAACTGCGCCACCAGCGGACTCGCCACTCTTGCCAGCGAGCGGTAGGGAATTAGCATGACCGTTGCTATAAAAAACACGGTGGTGTAAACTCCCGTATCCTTCAACCCGATCATGGCAGCTACCATCAGCGCGTCAATGTTATTCATCAGAATGTAACTCATGTTGCCAACGATGGCAAACGAACCGTAATGGAGAACAATTTTGAAAAAACGTTTGGTGGTGCTGCTCCATTCGGGTTTGAATAAAAGCTGTTTCAGGTAAGCCATGTACACCAGCAGGATGAGCGTGGCGGAACAATTCACTCCTACATAAATGATGACAAATTCGTGAAAAGAAACAAGCTTAAATGCGAAAAGCAAAATGCTGGCGGAGATCATCAGGCGTAAAACAATTTCGTTGACGAGCGAGAATACCACCGTTTTCATCAGCGAGCGCAGGAAAACTTCCAGCAGGTTGTAATAAACAGTGGCAAGCGCAAGCGGAATCACGTAAAACGAATACTCAACGAGCAAAGGGGATTTTTCAGAATAATAATTTATGATGGGAGATTTAAACAGCAAAAAGATAATGGTCAGCAGCAGGAAGCCGAATAAGGAAAGGAGGGATGTCCAGAATAAAAATCCGTGATGATGTTTTTCCTTGTCCTTGAAATATGGAAAGAATTTTATGGTAACACCTGTCATTCCTAATCCTGAAAACTGAGCGTACACGGCTGCAATACTGATGATAATATTGGAGAGACCTACCTGTTCTGCCGTAAGAAAGTTGGTGAAGAGCAGGATCTTGTTCAGATAACCGATGGCAGCTCCCAGATAAGAGATGACCATGATGCGTATGCTGTCGCGCTGAACGATGCCCATGTTACGAAGAAACGAGATTACAGATTACAGATTACAGATTACAGATTATTTTTTTAACGCTCATATCTTAAAAACTTTGACCTTTGCAGGCAATGAACGCATCAGCGAAAATATTTTTTGTCAAACTGAAATGGTTTTTGTACGAAAAGTTTAGTTCAGTATTTGATTTCATTTTATACGCGCTGAATGTTCCTGTTACAGGCACCGGCAAGCTGAAACGCAGCGAAAAGAAAGTTATTGTCTATCTCGGAGAACAACTGCCTGCACGGATTCCGAGAATAGCCAAGTGGGTGAAGCGAAGCGGAGAATATTCAACCATTCTTGTATGCAGCCAGCGCGGTTATTTTGAAAAGTTCAGCAACAATGAGTTTGATGCCGTGTTTCTTTTCCGCAACGCATTTCATCTGAAACGGATTCTGAAACAACTTCCCCAAGTTTCCCTCATGCACGCTTTTGCTCCCAAGAGTTATTATCCCAACATCGCAAGGCAAACGCTGAAAGTTCCGTTTGTTTTAGATATGCAGGATGTTTATTCCATTTATTACGGCTTGAATCCCGCGCTCGGCTGGCTGAAAAAAGAACTGCCGCATGAAAGAGAATGTTTGGAGAAAGCCGATGGACTTGTTGCTCATTCGCTCGAGCCCAATGTGGCGTTCAGAAAATACGGCATAAAGAAAAAACCCAAGACCATTTTCTTCCCGCTTTACTGCGATGACGATGTGTTTCAGAAGAGCCCATCCCTTCCTTCCCGAAGGGAAGGGGTTTCTTCCCTCTCCCCTTGGGGGAGAGATGGAGAGGGGTCTCTGGTCTATGCCGGAGGCGTGGCGGGCTCTCACCGCAATCCAAAACAATACGGCAACATACAGTTCCATGAAATCATAAACATTCTCTCAAAGCAAGAAATCCATTTTCATATTTATCCCAGCCCCTCAAATATACGGGCTGATTATGAAGAGTACGAGCAAATTGCAAAGCAGAATTCCTTTTTTCATTTTCATGAACCTGTGGCGCAGGATAAACTGGCTGAGGAATTATCGAAGTATCATTTTGGTTTTCATACTGGATTTGTCAATAAAGAATTGCATAAACAATCGTATGACAAATACAAATACTGTACAACATTGAAGCTTTTTAATTTTATTGAAGCGGGAATACCTGTTATTATATCGGAGAACATTGTCTATCAGTCGTGGATAGTAAAGCGATATAAATCAGGTATTTTGATTGACAAGCAAGACTTGCTCGATTTGCGAAAAATTCTTTTTCAAGATGATTATACAATACTTGCTGAAAATGTAATCTTAGCCCAGAAAAAACTATCATTAAAGGATAATACGAAGCGTCTGTTAAATTTTTATAATAAACTTGTACTCTAATACCATCTTTCATGGCAAATAAATTAATCTTATTCGGGGCTTCAAATTTTGGAGATGAAATTGTCCAATTGTTCAGAGACATAAATAAAGCAGGCAAAGACACTCAATGGGATATTGCTGGTTTTCTTGATGACAATCCTGATATGAAAGGTAAAATCAGAAATGGAGTCCCCGTTTTAGGAGGCAAGGATTGGCTGAAGGATAATCACAAAAGCGATTATAACTATGTATGTTGTATCGGAAGTCCTAAAGCAAAATCAAAAGTAGTTCAACATTTGAAAAGTTTTAATGTCAAATTTGCAACCGGAGTTCATCCATCAGTTATTATGTCAGAGACAACAACCATTGGGGAGGGAACAGTAGTTACTGCTGGAAATATTTTCACAACAAATATTAACATACTTGACCATGTAATTTTCAACCTTGCTTGTACACTCGGACACTATTCAGTTGTTCATGATTACTGCACCATTAATCCCGGAGTAAATATTTCCGGTGACGTAATATTAGAAGAAGGAGTTTTGATTGGCACAAACGCAACCATACTCGAAAAAATAACAATAGGAAAGTATTCAATTATCGGAGCTGGCGCTGTTGTAAATAAAAATATTCCTGCTAATGTTACTGCTGTTGGAATTCCTGCTAAGGTTATTAAAGAGAATAAGGAATAAAAAAGTTACCGCAACAAAGTAATATTTCCTTTTTTAATCGCTTCCTGCCCTGCAAGTGTTGTTGCTTTACAATAATAAGTAAATACGGCAGGGTCAAAAACTTTTCCATTCAGTTTTCCATCCCAGGCATCTGATATTTTTTCTGTTTCAAAAATATTTTCTCCCCAGCGATTGAATATTGCCAGGTAATAATTTTTTATGCAACTGATTCCTTTTATATAAGAGATAACAAGAACATCATTCTCTCCGTCATTGTTCGGGCTGAATGCATTGGGGATAAACAAATCCTTTTCCGGATTGCCGCAATCGGGTTCAACAACAAATACAATGACGGTGTCAACATCACTGCAGCCCCATGAGTTGGTTGTAATAACATAGTAAACAGTAGTAGAGGTAGGGCTTACTGTAATTATACTCGCAGTTGCCCCGTTGCTCCATGAATAAGTTCCGCTTCCTGATGCGGAAAGAGTGGTTGTATTGCCCGAAGTGATGGTAGTATTACAACATGCGTTAACAGTTGTTTGGGGAACAACAGTAATAGTTGTGCTTGCGGTATCGGAACAAGAGCCGATGGATACAATTACCGAATAAGAAACAGTTGATGCAGGTGCAATTATAATTGAAGCAGTAGTTGTTCCGTTGCTCCACAAATAATTCCCGCCACCCCATGCGGTAAGCGTACTGTTTTCTCCGGCACAAAGGGTGGTGTTCGGTGAAATGATTGCGTTCGGAGGAGGAGAAACTGTTACTAAAACAGATGCGGTATCGCTGCAACTGCCCGAAGAAACCAGCACAGCGTAACCGGTGTTATTCGCTGGTGAAACAATGATGGAGGAAGTGGTGGCTCCGGTGCTCCATAAAAAAGAATTTCCACCCGAAGCAATAAGAGCAGTTGAATCTCCCGAACAAAGTAAATTGTTTCCGGTAATTAATGCTGAAACAGAATTATTGACAGTAACAAACGTGGTGGCAGTTTTCGTGCACCCGCTTGCATTAGTCACTGTTACGCTGTACGAAGAGGTTGATGTCGGGCTGACAACAATTGATGAAGCGGAAGAGCCGTTGCTCCATGAATAAGAGTTGCCTCCGGTAACGGTAAGCGTAACGGCATCTCCGCTGCAAATAGTAGTTGAAGGAGAAATTGTTGGAGTCGGTAATGCATTAACAGTAACGGTTGCAGATAAAATGGATGTGCATCCGCCCGATTCTGTAACGGTTACACTGTAAGCAGTAGTAGTTGAAGGAGTAATACTGATTGAAGAAGTGGTAGCGCCAGTGCTCCACGAATAATTTATCCCGCCTGAAGCGCTTATTGTAGATGAAGAACCGATACAAATTGTAGAGGGTCCATTAATATTAATTGAAACATTGTTAGATGAATATTCCCATAAATCATTAAAGTATGTACCACCGTCCCATCCTCCACAGATATATCCTTTAGAACAAATCACAAATGTTCCTCTGTCTACATCAGCACGTGCAGAGGATGGAAGAGTTGGTATTGTGCTCCATGTATTTGTCGTTTGGTCCCATTGCCAAAAATCATTTGTGTATGTCCCAATTGTTCCACCAGTACCTATGAACCCTTTATTGCCAATTGAAAATCCAACTGCTTCAAATCTTTGGGAGCCAGAAAAATTTGCTTTCTGCGTCCACGTATTTGTAGATTGATCCCATTCCCAAAAATCATTATAGAATGATGAAGAAGGAAGATATGCTCCAGTTCCTAAATATCCTTTCGTGCCTATTGAAAATCCAGTTGCGTAAGCTCTGATTGTGCCACTGAAATTCGTTTTTTGTGTCCATGTATTGGTTGCTTGATTCCATTCCCACATATCGCTATAATAACTTACGGAGGGATTGTAATAACCAGTAACAATATATATGTTTGTTCCAATCACAAACCCAACTCCAGTTGCTCTGCTATTTGCACCCGCAGGCATATTTGCCTTTTGACTCCATGTATTTGTACTTTGATCCCATTCCCATAAATCATTATGATATGTTGAGCCATTTAAATAACCTGTAGAAATATATCCTTTTGTACTTATAGAAAAACCAATGCCATCAATTCTTGCAGTTGGAATATTTGCCATTTGAGTCCAAGTGTTGGAAGACTGGTACCACTCCCAAAAATCACTCATTGCGCTGCCAGAGTTATTTAGTCCACAACCAATATATCCTTTATTTCCTATTGAGAAACCGGAAGAGCCTCGTCTTCCTTGTGCTGGTAAACTTGCTTTCTGCGTCCAAGTACCTTGAGAGAATATGATAGAATAAGGATGAAGAAGAAATAATACTGCAAATAAAAAAAATATCTTAAAATTTAATTTTATATAAAACATTGGAAGATATTTTCACATAAGCAAAATTAACCATTTTTAATCTCCTTTTTGATAAAACAGATACAACATTATGCAACATATTCTCATCACTGGCAATGCCAGCGTGTTGTCATCCGCACCGTAAAAGCAAATACAAAAGTGGTAGGAGTTCCCGCAAGAGAAATGTAAGGGCATTTACGCTCTTTGTTTCCTTACATCAGTCGTTTGTAGGGGAATTTACGCTCTTTTCCTTCAGGTAAATGAGTTTTTCCTCCAATAAAAAGTTGTTTGATTTATAAAAACAGACAGATTTTAAACCTACATTAATAATTTCGATAAAAATCCATCTGACATAGCTCCTGTGTCAGACCATTTTGTTCCTTTGTCAGACCATTTTGCTTCTGTGTCAGACCATTTTGTTCCTTTGTCAGACCATTTTGCTCCTTTGTCAGACCATTTTGCTCCTTTGTCAGACCATTTTGTTCCTTTGTCAGACCATTTTGCTCCTTTGTCAGACCATTTTGCTCCTGTGTCAGACCATTTTGTTCCTTTGTCAGACCATCTTGTTCCTTTGTCAGACCATTTTGTTCCTGTGTCAGACCATTTTGTTCCTTTGTCAGACCATTTTGCTCCTATGTCGAACCATTTTGCTCCTGTGTTGAACCATTTTGCTCCTGTGTTAAATATTTTTGTTACAAGAAGGCGCTCTTTTCCTCCAGGTAAATGAGTTTTTCCTCCAATCGTAACAAAGAAATTCTCTAATTCATGACAGGGATTACTGCACCATCACCTTTCTTATAATCCTGTTATTCTCATTTTTGATGCTGAGCATATAGATTCCGCTGCTGAAATCTGCGGCAGAAAATTTCTTTGTGAAGTTTCCTGAGAAGTTTTTCAGTTCATACGCATACACTTTTTGCCCGAGTTCATTATTTATTTCAATCACATAATTTCCTTTTGCTGGGGCATTCAGGGTGATGCTGAAATCGCCATTGCTCGGATTCGGGTAGACCGCAACATCGGTTATTTCAAGAAATGCTTCATTGACAGCGGATATACAACTCACATAGGTAGTATCTGTGAACGTGCATCCTTTAGAATCAGTGATGGTTACAATAAGTGTATTGGTGGGCAGCCCTGTCAGTCCGAAAACAAACGACTGTGTTGAGCCGGTGTTCCATAAATAAGTTAATGGCGGAGTTCCACCCGTTGGGTTTACTTGTGCTGTTCCGTTACTGTTGCCGCATATAGGAGCGTTGATGCTGAAGGTGGCAGCGAGAGCAGTTGGCTGGGTAATGGTAAAAAATTTAATTACCGTATCAATACAAACGGTATCAATTACCTGCACCGTATACGTTCCGCTTGTTAAGCCGGAAACATCCTGCGTGGTGGCTCCGCCAGGCGACCATAAATAAACATATTGCGTGCTTCCGCCAATGGCAGTAAGATTAACTGAGCCATTGCTTCCTCCATTGCAGGAAACATTTGTAATGCTTCCGAAAGCTGCCAGCGGGTCCGGGTCAATAATCAGGATGGTATCTTTCACCGTATCTGCACAGGATAAATCCACTACCGTAACAATGTATTGACCGGCAACAATCCCTGTAAGATCCTGCGTGGTGGCTCCATTCGACCAGAGGTAAGAAAAATTTCCGCTGCCGCCATTAACGGTGAGGTTGGCAGTGGCGTTGTTATCTCCCGCGCAGGAAGGAAATGTTCCGGTTACGGAGGATGAAAGAACTGCCGGCTGGGTTAAAGAGGCGGTTACTGACTGAGTGCATCCGCTTGCATCGGTGACAAGGAGCGTATAAGTTCCTGCAGGAATGCCCGTAGTGTCATCTGCATTTCCGTTTCCGGGATTCCAGTTGTAAGTGAGTGCGCCTGCACCGCCTGTTGCGGTGGTATAAATTTCTCCATCGCTGCCTCCGTTGCAGGTTACGTTGAACGAGGAATCAAAAGCGAGCGTAATGAGCCCTGCATTGATTATTGCTGACGTTGCAGAAGAGGCGCATCCGTTGGCATCAATCACATTGAGGGTATAGGTTCCGATGGCAAGTCCGGTGGCATCACCCGTTGTTCCTCCTGAAGGCGCCCACACATAGGTGAAGGCGCTTGTTCCTCCTGATAAAGTGGTATAAATTTTTCCGTTAGAAGAATTACAACTTGTTGCATCAAAAACGCTGTCAACCGTAACAGAAATAGCAGTAGGTTCATTAACAGTTGCATTCTTTGTTTTGGTGCATCCATTGGCATCGGTAGTGGTGAGCGTGTAGGCTCCCGCACTTACTCCAATATAATCTCCGGTCAATCCGGCACCGGGCATCCACAAATACGTGTAAGGCGCAGTTCCGCCAGAAGAGGTAGTATAAATTTCTCCATCCGCTCCTCCGTTGCAGTTTACATCAAATGTGCTGTCAAGCGTTATGGAAGGAAGAGGATTAATGGTTACGGTAGCTGCATCAGAACCCGTACATCCGTTTGCATCCGTAACGATTACAGAATAATTTCCTATAGAAGAAACACTAATCGTTTGTGTTGTAGCTGCAGGAGTCCATGCATAAGTGGAACCCGGATTTCCTGCATTGAGAATAACAGTGCCGCCACATTGAGTTACATCCGCGCCTAAGTTAACTACCGGAAGTGGATGTACAATAACAGTAATCCCTGTTGAAGCGGAATCGCTGCAGCCAGTGACATTGGTCTTTATCATATTGTATATTCCTGCCGTGGTGGCTGTATAAGTAGTGTTGACTTCTCCAACAATAATTTGCCCGTTCTTGTACCATTGACGTGTTCCGCCAGAAGAGCCAGTGAGGATAGTGCTTCCTCCTGTGCAAATGTCAGGGTTGCCGCTCAGAGTAACAACAGGGTTTGTATTTACAGTTAAAGAAGCCGCATTGCTGGTATCTGAACCAACTGCATTGGTAACGTAGCATCTGTAATTTCCGGCATCAGTTACTACAACAGAACCAATAGAATAAATATCAGAAGTAGCACCGCCAATATCAACACCGTTTTTTTGCCATTGGTAAGAAAGTGGCGCATCGCCTGAAGCGGTAACGCTGAAAGTGGCAGAGGTTCCAACACATGCTGTTGCGTTAACCGGCTGTGTGGTAATAGTGGGTGCAACCGTATAGGTTACCACTAACCTTGGTTTTGAAGCCGGTGTTTCGCGCGGAGTGTAAACGATGTAATCATTAAAAATATTTCCGGTCATTAAACTATCGGGCGAGTTCACGGCATTTCCGCCTCCGGTGCAGCAGGTCGGGTCATCGAAATCTTTCAGCATCACCGTGCAGAAATTGTTGGAAAGATTATAATCCTTTAAAAGAATTTGCTTTATATCTGCTGAGGAAGCAAGCCCCGGTGCCATTCCGAAACCCAGCAACTGCAGAACGGTATCCGTGCGGGTAAATCCCATCAGCGTTGCTTGCAAATCACTTTCTGTCCATGCCTGATTATTTACATTCATGAACTTAACATCGCCATCCCAGCTTATGCCTACCTGGGTAACATTCACCTGCAGCGTAACATTTCCTACTACGCTATTGGCAGGCAGGGATGAAATATCAAATTTCATAAACGAGTTCTTGCCTTGCCCTCCTCCGAATGTTACCGCATATGCATCGGCAGCCGGATATAATGTATCGCTGTGCTGTGCCTTTGCATTAAATGTAAAAGCGCAGCCAATCGTCAGAAGAACCGATACTTGTGTAATTAATTTTTTCATGATAGTTGTTTATAATGGATTAGTGGTTGAATGCAAAAGAAATAAATGAGCGGAAGAAAGGCAGATGATTGGGAGCGGATTCATGGGTGAAAGATATTGTTGCTTCTAACGTGAGAAAGTTTGGAAAGGTTTCAAAAAGACAAGACAAAATTAAATTATTAATGCGCGAGGAAGTCAGTAATTCCAATTAATGCAAAGACACACTTTATCTCAAAAAGGGTACATTCAAAAAAATTACCTTATCAACTCCACAAATCCCTTGTAAATTCTGTCTTCTTCAGTTGGCTGTTTAACATGCATGCTCACCACATAATAATAAGTGCCGTCTTTCGCCTGAATGCCCGCGTTGGTTCTGCCATCCCATCCGTTGTTGCGCAGGGTGGTTGTGAACAGGAGCACGCCCCACCGGTCATAAATCTGAAGGGAATATTTATCGCCCGGACAAACTCCCGGAATGTAAAAGATATCGTTATATCCATCGCCATTAGGAGTGAACACGTTCGGAATTAATTTTTCCTGCAAGCAGGGCTCGGATAAAATAAAAATGGAATCCTTACCAATGCAGCCCGATGAATCATAAATGATAAAAGTGTACACAATTGTGTCTCCGGTTCCGATGATCAAAACGCTGGTGCAGGTGTCGCAGTTTAATCCTGTTGCCGGTGTCCAGTAATATGTATAAGGAGGAACACCTCCGCTGTAGGTGGCAGTAACAGCAATGATGCTGTCGGCAGGAACGGTAATAACAGAAGGACCGCTGAGAGAAACGTTAATGATGTTTGTTACTAATACAGTATCGGGTGGGTACACAACCGTTTGACATGGTGAGCCGTCTGCCAAAGTATCTTCAAGTATAAGATGCGGAATCCATTGTCCTGCATTCGTATATAAGTGGCAGGGATTCTGAATGCTGGCTGTTCCCCCATCTCCAAAATCCCAGAAATAATTAATGGTGTTAATGCTGATGGAGTTAAAACATACGGTGAGCGGATTGCATCCTGATGTAGGTGTAAGAGAAAAACTTCCGGTAGGAAACGGCACATTGATAATACTGTCCATCACAATGGTGTCTATGCAGCCACCTGCATTGGTGACGATCAGCGTAACGCTGTAAATTCCTCCCGAAGAATAAATGGCAGAAGGATTCTGCCCGGTGGATGTTCCTCCGTTGCCGAAATTCCATGACCATGCATTTACAAACCCGGTGGATAAATCTGTGAAATCAATTACCAGATTATTGCATAACATGGTATCAATCGCCCAGCTGAAGTTGGCAGTGGGTTTGAGAATGCGAACCGTATCGGTGAGAGTGCTGTCGCATCCGTTAATGTCAGTTACGGTGAGCGAGACAATGTATAAGCCATCATTCGTATAAGCGTGCGTGGGATTTTGTAATGTGGAAGTATTGGCATCACCAAAATCCCATAGATAAGTATTGGGTACCACAGCGGTTCCTGTATAAGTATAGGTGAGCAAATCGCCTTTGCAGGCAAAGGTATCCACTGTGAAAGCAGGATAGGGGAAAGTGGGCTGAATGTAATTGTTGATGGTGATTATTTTCATGCACCCGTTTGTGTCTTTTACTGTCATGGTTACAGCATAATTGCCCGGAGTAGTATAAATGTGAATGATGGAATCATTGTTTGTAGTATCAATTGTGCCGTCACCGAAATCCCATATCCATTGCACGAGCACGGAATCAGAAATAGAAGTATCAATGAAAGTGACCGGAAGCGGGCGGCAACCTGTGAGCGTGTCGGCAAAAAAGTAGGGCAGGGGTCCCAGTGATTTCACGGTATCCTGCAGCGTGTCTTTGCATCCGTTCACATCGGTGATGATGAAGGTGACGGTGTAGGCGGCAGGATTGTTATACGTGTAAGAAGGATTTGAAATGAGCGAAGTGTCAAGAATTGTTGAAGGGTCGCCAAAGTTCCACCAATAGGTATTTGCATCCTGCGATGTGCTGGTGAAGTTGGCGGTGAACGGATAGCATCCATCCGGATTTACCGTGTAACTCGCTATCGGTTCCGCAATGGTGAATGAGGCAGAAGCTGAATTGAAACAGCCAGTGGAATAATTATACGCGGTGAGCGTAACCGTGAACGGACCTCGAACAGGATACGTATGAACAGGATTGAGAATGTTGGATGAATCCTGCGAGCCGTCACCGAAATCCCAGAACAATGAATCAGCTCCTTCTGATGCATCGGAAAACTGAACAATATAATAATTGGTGCAGCTAAGCGAATAAGTGAAAACTGCTTTGGGCGGAAGTATCACTACGTTTTTAATAACCGAAGTGTCCGCGCATCCGTTGTTGTAAGCGATGAGATAAACCTGATAGGTTCCGGTATCGCCATATGTGTAGGTCGGATTTTGCTGAGTGCTTGAGCCCCCATCGCCAAAACTCCAGTACCAGCCGGTTACATTTCCGGTGGATGAATCAAGAAAATTTACCGGCAATCCGTAGCAAACGGTGTCCTCTACAATTCCAAAATTGGCAAAGGGAGGAGTTCCTACATGTATGCAACCTGGACAAACAATGGTATCAGAGCATCCGTTTGCGGTTTGAATGATGAGCGTTACAGTGTAAATACCGGTGGCAGTGTATGTATGAGAAATCCCCGTAGCAGCGGTAGTGGAATTACTTCCATCGCCAAAACTCCAGCTGTAAGTGGCAATCGGATCAATTAAACTTGTACTCGTGCTCAGAAAATTTACTGTGAGCGGAACGCATCCGCTGTCGGGCGCGTGAACGAAGGATGCTATTGGGGGAGAAATAGTAATATAGTTCGGCATCACGATGGTAGTTACACAAGGACCGCTTGAGTTTGTAACGGTGAGCGTAACGGAATAAACTCCCGAAGCCGTATAGGTGTGAACAGGATTTTGCAGAGCAGAAGTTCCACCGTCTCCGAAGTTCCACGAATAATTTGTTCCTCCCGATCCTGTACTGGTAAAAGTTACAGTGAACGGAACATTGCAGGCAACCATGGTGTCGGCAGTGAAACTTGCAACAGGTGTTTGATTAACGAGAACAGTTCCGGTGGTAGTGTCAAAGCATCCATTCTCGCCAGCAATAAGAGTGACCGTATAAGTTCCGGCTGTGTTGTAGGTGTTGGCGGGGCTGATGGTTGTGGAAGAGTTTCCATCGCCAAAAGTCCAGCTTGCACTTGTTGCAGCAGGAGCAGATGTATTGTTGAATGATATGGATTGTCCGGAACAAACCACAGTAGGCGTTGCCACAAAACTTGCCGTAATGTTTTGAATGATAATATAGCTTGGTATCAGCAGAGAATCAATGCACCCGCTCTGATTGATGATGAGCGTTACGTTAAATGACCCTGAGGTGGTGTAAGTGTGTACTGTAGGATTTAGGTTTGGCACTGTTGATGTATTTCCGTCACCAAAATTCCATGTGTAAGTAGTTTGCCCGCTGGAAATAGAATTGTTTGTGAATGTAACGGTGAGCGGAGGAGTGCAGGCAAATAAAGTATCGGCAGTGAACGCGGGAGTAGGAGATGGCACAATCACAATGTTATGAACCATAGAGCCGCCACCGCATCCGTTCACATCGGTAACAATTACATTCACCTGATAGTTTCCGGGAAGAGAATAAGCATGGGTTACAGGAGAAGAAGTTGCTGCCTGTGTATTGCCATCGCCAAAATCCCATATCCAGCTTCCGATGGGAGCGCCATTGGGATTGGTTGCAATCACACTTGCATCAGTGAACGTTACTACTTGACCTACGCAAGCGGTATCAGTACTCATCGTGAAATTGGCTTGCGGCTTGTCGTAAACAACAATGTAATTGGTTTTAATTTCTGTGTCGGTATTGGCTCCGGTAACAGTCAGTGTTACGGTATAAACTCCGGGATTAAAATAAAAGGCGGTAGGATTTTGAAAAGTAGAAGTAACGCTATTGCCGAAATTCCAGTTCCATGCTGTTGGATTACCGGTAGAAAGGTCAGTGAAGTACACCTGCAACGGGGCGCAGCCGGTAACAGGCGAAGCGGAAAAGTTGGCGTTTTGAGCCGAAGCAGAAGTAAGAAGTAAGAAGTAAGAAGTAAGAAGTAAAAAAAAATAACTCCCCAGTTTTTTGAGTAGAAAATCAGACGATAAGTTATTTGCGTAATGAGGAGTCAATACACTAAGATTAAGCGAAACAAAGATAGCAGTATGTTTTAGATAACGAAAATCAGCTCAAAGATTAGTTGTCAGTATGCTATTGTTAATTGCTTTGTTTCAAAGAGATGGCTGATAATGCAGACGTAAAAGAAGAGAAGAAGGTTGCATGGGCAAGTAAGTAAGAAAGAAGTCAGATGTAATGAAAATCTCTTTCATGAAATAAGTTTTATGATTTGCGCAGCCAAATCATCACTATTTTGCTTATCAACTTTTATTGTGTGGTGAGCTTGCCTGTATATTGACTGGCGCTTTTTCAGATTCGTTTCAATGAAAAATTTTAAATCCACTTCGTTCATTCCGCGGATAAGCGGGCGTTTGTTTCTTGAATCAGCCAAACGCTTCACGAGCGCTTCCGCATCCATTTCAATATAAACGGAAGTTCCGTTTTTGTTGATGATCTCCATATTGTTGTGAAAGCAGGGACTTCCTCCGCCAAGAGAAATCACGGCATTGTCTTTTGCAAGAAGCTTTATCAGGTGTTCGCGCTCCAGCAGGCGGAACTTTTCTTCTCCTTCAGCATCAAAAATTTCTGCAATGGTTTTTCCCTTTTCCTGCTCAATATGCCTGTCAAAGTCAATGAAATCAAGATTGAGTTTTTCAGCAAGCCGTTTTCCAACGGTTGATTTTCCGCTGCCCATGTATCCTGTAAGAAATATCTTCATTCAATGCAAAATTAGTTTTTCCGTAATTCCAAAATGCTTATATCTTTGCGCTCCTTTTTAAAAACGAAATTGATCCCGTAGCTCAGCTGGTAGAGCATTACACTTTTAATGTAGGGGTCCTGGGTTCAAATCCCAGCGGGATCACGTCCTACAAACATCACGCTTTCATAATCAATAGATTATGGAGGCGTTTTTGTTTTTGGTACAAATAAGGGTACAAAACACCCTCTCCCTATCACATTCTACGATCTCAACTCAGATAATCCAACCTTAGTATATACAAATTTACTCTTTTGTTTCATAAAATAATTTAACGAAAGTAAAATTTTTTATGCAACAAAGTTTGATTTCGAGCATAGTGGTATTATATGGAAATATTATTACAGATATAATATACAACTCGAAATAATGAATGTTATAACAATTGAATCTGAGGTTTTCAAAAGACTCATGCAAAAGTTGGATGCAATACAGGATCGATTAATAGAGGTGGAGCATCAATCATTTAGCGACAAATGGGTTAGCAATACAGAGTTTGTTGGTATGCTGAAAATCTCAAAAAGAACAGCACAAAATTACCGAGACAAAGGATTGATTCGCTTTAGCCAGATTGGTAAGCAAGTTTATTATCGAATGTCCGATGTCTGTTGTAAGCTTCCCCTGAATTAGTACAGTTTAAAATTAGACTTTTGGGTCTAATTTTAAACCGATGAACAAAACACGATTCAACGAAACACAAATTCTGACCATACTCAAGGAGTATGAAGCAGGAAAAACTGCCAATGAACT
>JACRAM010000010.1 GCA_016213405.1 Bacteroidota bacterium | reverse complement strand
CTTAAGGTGGAAAACCTTTCTGTTACGCTGGGCGATACCAGCGGAGAAGCTTCGCTGCACTGGGACCCTATTGCAAAAGTGAAGGGCTACAAAATTCAAATGATGGAGGAAGCAACGGCTCCATCTCCGGTTCCGGTTCCTATTCCAATTCCTGTTCCTGTTCCCGCTCCATCTGATGCAAACTGGAAAAGCGCAACGCCTGATGTTTCAACAAAAAGCAAAATGACGGCAACAGGTTTAACTCCCGGAAAACAAACATGGTTTCGGGTGGCGGCTTTCAATTCTGCCGGCACAGGCGCCTGGAGCAATCCGGTGGGAAGGATTATTTCGTAGGAAAAAGCCCCTCCGAAGGAGTCCTTCGGACAAGTTCCAAATTCCAAGTACCAAGTACCAAGAAAAAACCTTTGGGGCTTGAGACTTTAGGGAACCTCTAAAAACTCATGAACAATAGAACAATAGAACATTTGAATAACGAAATCGGAAGTAAAATACATTCATTTCGAATGTTCGTTGTTCAAATGTTCAAATGTTCTTCATTCAAAATAGATTTTAGAGATGCCCTTTATTTCCTTTGGGTATTTAGGTCTTACTCCTCACTTTCCTTGAACTTCCTTTGGAATAAATTTTTCTGCTGTTCACTTCCGATAGAAAATTCATAAGGCGTTTGTCCGCGGTCGGTTTTTAATGAGCGTTTGTCTGATTTCAAATCCTGAATGATTTTGTTGAAGGCGGGGTCGGAAGAAACTGCCGAGAGAAATCCTTTTGTATAGCGG
Source organism: Bacteroidota bacterium (assembly GCA_016213405.1). Classification (NCBI taxonomy): domain Bacteria; kingdom Pseudomonadati; phylum Bacteroidota; species Bacteroidota bacterium. The sequence continues at coordinate 8,750 of JACRAM010000010.1, read as the reverse complement.
AAGTAATACCAGTTGTTCTTGTCCACTTCAAGATACACGTCCAGAATATCGCCTGTGCGTTTTTTCCACAGCACAATTTTTCCGTCCACCATTTTATTTACCTGCGTTCTTCTCACCGTGCCCATGCCGATTCCTCCTGAAGAAACATAGGCGTTGTTCTTTTTATCCCATTGCATGTTCACTTCGGTGAGAAAGAGGGTGTGCTCCAGCTCGTCAGGGAACTTTTTGAATTTGCCGTAAAGATTTATTTCAGCAATCAGTTTATCGGCTTTTTCTTTTCCAAGGAGTTCGTGAAGTCCCTGTTCGTAGTTGGAACCCACCACCACTCCTGATAAGGTTTCGGTGGCGGAGATGAGGTCAGCCATTTTATCAAGCGCTGAGTTATCAAAGAAGAAATCCATTGCCATCATCAGCTCAAACCGCGCGGAATCAGATTTCAGATCATGAAATACATTTCCCACCGCATCCAGTTTAATCTGACCGAGGTCAATGCCCATGGGTCCTAATTTTCCTTCGCCCGAAACCGTGCAGGCGTCTGTTTTCAAACTCAGGTAATTGCCGGTGAGAGAAAGTTCGTTTAGCTTTTCTTTGGAGGCGATGCGGTATTCTTTTGAAGGAGCATCGTAAAATAAAAACCCTGTTGCGGTGAGAACGGGTTGGTCGGTCTTGCGGAATTTCTTTGTCAGAAAGGCGGAATAAATTCCGCTTGTATCTGCCGCCACCATGATGCCTGAGCCAAGTTCCCTGTCTTTTTCATCCAGCAGCTGAGCGGTAATGGGAATAAGGATTTTATCCGGATTGATCTGCGAGGAGAACCGGAACCATGTTTTTCCTTCATCCAGCGCAGCGCAGGTGTTGGTGATTTTTGTTAAGCCGGTGAAAACCAGAAACTGGTTGTTGGAAGCAAGGTTCACTTTTCCTCTGAACTCGTAATTGGGACTGAGCATGAAGTGGGTGGTGTCTTTTATCTCCGCTTCGGCAACAGTCTGATAGGTGGTGTCCACTTTAATGCTCTCGAAATAAATCGTCTGTTTGTTTTTCATTTCATCCACATAATCATAATAGCCCGATGAAGCATACCCCTTTCTGCCGAAAATATTTGTGTTTGCTTTGTAAATGGTGTGATAGGCGGTAATGCTGTTGGCAATAATCTTTGAATTGCTCAGCGTTTTCATTTCTGCTGCTTTCAGGATGACCACTTTTCCGCTGTCGGGATACACTTTGGCATCTGCCACATTTATCCACGCCACATCCTGAGCGGTGATGATGTATTTAGTGAAATCAAATTTTGCTTTTGGCGCATTGAAGCGAAGTGAATCCTGTTTTGGATTGGTAGAGATGAATTCAGGTCCTGAAAGTTCAAGCAGTCGGTCGTCTTTAGGTTTGTTGGCATCGCGCGAGGATAGTTCTATATCGCCTTTATCCATGTACCATTTAAAATTATCCATGTAGCAGATGTATTGGTTCACCGGGAATTCCACCACCGCTCCTTTTCCGTTGGATGCAAAATCTCCTGTTCGTTTTTCAAAGTCAACAATGGCATTTACATTTTTGGTGGAAAAAGCGAATTGAGATTTCTCCAACGCTTTTAAACTGAAGGCGGCTGTATCCGATAAAACTTTTTTGTTCTGGAATTTCATCATGTCGGCAGTCATGATGGCGCCTGAAAATTCAAGTTTGCCGTTTCCTGTCATGGCTTTCGGAGTATAATCTATTCTTCCTTTCATTTGTCCCTGTCCGCCATACATTTCCAGAGGTTTCAGTTGGGAATATATCTGCATGATGTCCTTTTTCGGAGTCCAGTGCACATACACGGTGTCGCCTTTCACAGGCGGATATTCTGTCTTGCCGCCTTTTTGTTCTTTCACTTCAAATGTTTCAGCGGTTCCGTTTACCGAGTCAGGAAAGAAAATTAAATCTTTGGATGAAAGGGAGGATGTAAGATAATCAATGGTTCCGTCACCGTGCAGCCCATCGTTGCTGAGGCGCACTTGATTGTTGAATTTTCCGGTGTTGCCATACGAAGCAAAGCCGCCTGCCGGAGTGGGGCGGATGAAACCAAGAGAATAATCGGGCTGCACTCTGAGCGTGTCAACAAAGTCAGGAAAAATTCCTGCAGAGGTCAGCTGACCTTTTAATTTCAAACCTTGCGTGCTGAAATTATCCAGACTGTCAAGTGTATACGGGTCAATTTTAAAATAAAATTTGTCGCGCCTGTAAACGCCCCGCTGTATGGAGCGCCTGTCGTAATAAACAAATGATTCTTTTGCGGAAGAGAAAATAGGATATTTGGCTATGCCTTTTCTTCCGGATTTGTTATCGGAACGGTCTATCTGCAAATCGCCTTGTATCTGTTCGATCACTGACTTTACGCGCACATCGGGATAATTACCAAACGCATCGGGAGTGAATCTGCGAACGGAAAACATGAGCGAGTCGGCATTGTTAATGTCAATCTTGAATTTATCATAGTTGAAGTAATAATCTTTTCCGAAGTAAGTGAAACGCCCTGCCTGCACCACTCCGCCAAAAGAAAAGTCGCGGTTCTTCTTCAGCACGATTTGTTTTCTGGACGGATAGATGATGACATTCTGAGAGTCGCTGAGGGCGATTTGAGACACGCCATATATCTTCAAATCATAATTCAAAAGATTCAGCACGGCATTGATTGATCCGCCCTTCACTTCGGAATGAATTCCGAGCACATCATAATCGGCAGTGCCTGCTTTTGCTTTCAAAAAGGTAAACAAGCGGTCCTGCAAAATAATTTTATCATCCTGCGGAGTATAAATGATGAATCCTCCGTTTGCAATCGGGATGAGGTAAGGGCGCAGCGCCTGCGCTTCTGTGTGCCTGAACTTTGCATATTCTTCTCCCGTAAAAGTAGTCCTGCCAAGTTTTTCACCGCATTGTTTTAAAGCAACCAGCGGGTTCACCTGGTCATAGCCCTGCAATTCGTAATACACATCTCCGCGATAATAATTGGAAGAACCGAAATCAGCATTTCCCTGCGAACTGCCGATGAGAGTTTTGAAATCCATTTTAGCGGAATCGAGTTTCCAGTCAATTTCTTCCACGCGCATATCCACCTGATGGAAGGTATTGAAGTAAGGAGTTTTTGAAATTCCTTCCAGTGTTCGGATGAGAATCAATTCTTTGTTTTCAATGTCGAACTTCAATTTAATGGAAGGATGATAAATAGAGTCTTTATCCAAAAACATGGTGATGGCGGCATCTTCGCACGTTATTCTGTCCTGCCGGAAGATGAAAGTTTTGCTGGCGGCTCTTACCAATGCTTTGTTATTGCGCTTGAAATAGAGGTACGCATCAGCGGTTTTGCTTCCCGAACCGATGAATTTATTTCCCCGCAGGGAGAACCCTCCTGCAAAATCCACTTTGCCTTCAGCGATGTTTTTGATTTCAAAGCGCGTACTGTACGATTCAAAGCGGGGATACGTTGCGTTTTCGGGAGTGGCATCGGGCACTGCTTTTTCTTCCAGCGTGCCAAGCAGCGGACTTTGAAAATATATTTTATTGGTGAACCTGACTGAATCGGCAGAATAACTTTGCCGGGTGGTGATGGCAGTATATCTTTTCAATTCAGCATACACAAGGTCTTCATCAATGCCTGCCCGTTTCCATGTTACTTTGCCGCCATAGCCCACCCATTTTTTTTCTGTGGGATAATAAACACCGCTGGTGCCGGAGATGGTGGCGGTATCGGCTTTCACAGCGCAGCAGAGATCGGTTTTTGAAAAAACAATTTTTGGCAGCGAGTCAAACTCAAACTCGTAGTTGCTGCTGCCGGCAAACCATTCCACCGAAGGGGACTCGTAAAGTTTGTTTGTTCCGAAAATATCATTTGACGCTTCCAGAAAGTCGGAAAGTTTTTTGGCGCCTGATGTTTCAATCAGTTTTTCCATGCTTGTTTTCCAGGATAGAAAACTGCTTTCCTGCAGGTTGGCTTTCGTATAAAAATTAATCATGGCGCTGAAAAAGTTGAAATAGTCGGGGAACGGGCGGAGCTTTTTCTGAAGCATGGCAATGCTGGTGGCATAAACGAACTGCCTTTTCTCGCTTGATAAATATCCGCCAAACCAAAATGGCTTGAACTGTTCTTTGATGAAATCATGCCCTTCTTTTTCTTTTCCTTTCACCGAGCTGAAGTAATCATCCATCTCGCTGAGGAATTTTACGGAATCGGAAGAAAAAGATTTGGGGGCTTGGGCGAACGAATCACTCGAAGCCAGAAGCCAGAAGCCAGAAGCCAGAAGAAATAAATAGAAATGTTTCTTCATAGTACAGCGTAATCAAGCATCGTTCCGAAGGAGCGTTTTCTTAGCGGCATTCAAAATGTCAAGGGCTTTTTTCTGAGTGGATGCTTCCGCATAGGTTCTCAGAACGGGTTCAGTTCCTGAGGCGCGAATCATCAGCCATTCTTCCGAAGTTTGGAGTGGGGAGTTTGGAGTTGGGGGTTTTGTCTCCTGACTCCTGACTCCTGACTCCTGACTAAGATAATATTTCCATCCGTCCATATCATCCATGCGCTGTACTTTGTATTTTCCGAAGGAAGAATAGGCGCCTTGTTTACAGTTATCTGCAATTTTATTTTTGAGTTCTTCAGAAAGATGCAGGTCGTTTCTTTCAAACGCAAAACTTCCGGTAATAGCATACACTTCTTTTATAAGTTCTTCCAGTGATTTGCCTGACTTTGCCATGAATTCCCAAAGTGTTAATCCCATCCATATTCCATCTCTTTCCGGAATATGCCCTTTGATGGCAATGCCTCCCGACTCTTCTCCGCCAATGAGCACATCTTCCTTTATCATTATTCCGCAGATGTATTTGAAACCGATTTTCACCACTTCCAGTTCCAATCCGTAGTGCTCGCACATTTTTTTAATTTTTACTGTGGTGGAAAAAGCGGTGCATACTTTTCCTTTCATCTTCTTGTATTTGCATAAATAATGGATGAGAAGGAGAATGATGTGATGAGAGTCAATAAAATTTCCGCTGCTGTCAAACAGTCCTAACCGGTCTGCATCTCCATCGGTTGCCAGTGCCGAGCTTATTTGATATTTCCTGGATTTCTTTTTTGAATTTTTAATGAGTAAAGAAATCTCTCTGAGATTTTTTGCGATGGGTTCAGGAGATATTCCGTTAAAGGAAGGATTGTTTTCGCAATGAAGCATGATGGTTTCCGGAAGAATCCTTTTTATGACATTCTGCCCCGCGCCAAACATGGCGTCATAGGCAAGATTCATTTTTGATTTGCGGATTGCTTTCAAATCAAAATTCTTTTCTACCTGTTTAACATACAGGCTTTCCAGATCAACATGCTGAATAAACTTGCCGGTATTTATCTCATCCACATTAACTGAACACTTTTCAGGAATCAGATTTTCAATTTCAGAAACCTGTTCGGAAAGAAGCGGACCTCCATAACTGCCTTTCAGCTTAAACCCGTTGTAGGATGGAGGATTATGGCTTGCGGTGATAATGATTCCGAGATTGGCTTTGTACTTAACAGCACCGAAAGAAATCATAGGCGTTGAAACAAACCCTTTAGCGAGAAAAACTTTGATGCCATGATGGGCAAGCACTTGTGCAACCGTTTCGGCAAATAATTCACCGCCAAAGCGGCAATCGTGCCCAACCACTACGGAAAGGGACGAGGGACGAGGGACGAAGGACGAGTTATTTAACAGCCAAAGAGCAGCGCCTTCAGCAACGCGTGCGACATTTTCAACAGTAAATTCTTTACCAATGATGGCTCGCCAGCCGTCTGTTCCGAATTTGATTTTTTCCATTGGCACTAAAGTACAAATATTTTATTTGCTCTATTTTGTAGTTTCTTAATCCCGCACATAGAAGATTATGTGCGGGATTAAAATGTTTTGGCAGAAACCCGCATGGCAGAGGTAGAAAACAAACTCACCGCCCTGCTTGCCCCGTTGGATTATTTAAATCCTACGGGGCTTGCACAGGTAAAGTAATTTGCCTTTTTATCTTGCTTTTATCAAATATCTTTTGCTCCTTTGTATTCTCTAACGTCATAACCCATCTTTTATGTAATGTACTCTGCCTCAAAATATATCCGCTCTCGTTTTTCTCTTTCTCTTTTGTATTTTTTGTTTACTGCCTACTGCCTATTGCCTACTTCCAAGTGCTTTTCCCAAAACCCAGATATAAAAAGAACTTATCACTGGTATTTTGGTGATAAAGCAGGTATTGATTTTAGCAGTGGAAACCCAGTGGCGGTTACAAACAGTCAAATGGATTTTGTATTAGAAGGATGCGTTTCCATTTCTGATACAAGTGGGAATCTTTTATTTTATAGTGATGGTTGGAAAGTGTGGAATAAAAATCATCAGGTAATGCCAAACGGAATGAGCTTAATAATTTATGGCGCACCAACTACTTCACAAATATTGTCTGTTCCTAAACCGGAAAATGAGAACATTCATTATATTTTTTCTTTAGGATATGACAGCACAGGTTTTGATGGAGAATGGAGATATGCCATAGTGGATATGAGCCTGCAATCAGGACTTGGAGATGTGCTTACTAAAAGAAATTTCCTTTGCAACAATGCAACTGAAACAATGACTGCTGTGAGGCACGCTAATAATAATGACATATGGATTATTACAATGCAAAGAAACACCAATTCATTTTATTCTTATCTTCTTACAAGTGCAGGGTTGAATACTACACCTGTAATAAGTAATGCCGGGTTTAGTACTGATCATATGATATTCCTTAAAGCCTCTCCTGACGGAAAAAAATTAGCGGTTGCATTTTTGTTCAATGGTCCAGAAATTCTTGATTTTGATAAATCAACGGGCATGGTTTCAAATCCTATTCTTTTTCCACCTATTTCCGGACAAAGCAATAGCTATGGACCCGAATTCTCTCCCGATAATAAAAAACTTTATTTTATTTATATGCTGGAAATTACTCCTGCTGTTACCTTTACAAATCCGGTGTACCAGATAGACCTAATAGGAACACCTTCTCAGATTCTTAATTCAAAAATATTGCTCGATAGTTTTATTGTTAATGATTCTTTTGCGACAAACTTTAATGATAATTTTACTTCTGCTTTACAACTTGGACCCGATTATAAAATTTACGGAGCAAAATATACCCGTTCAAAACTTGCTGTAATAAACTCTCCGAATACTTTAGGCGTTGGGTGTAATTTTATTGACAGCGCAGTATATCTTCAGGGAAAAATTTGTGGTTTTGGCTTACCTAATTTTATGAATGATTATTTCTTTGATTCCGCTTTAATATCAGTAACAGAGGTTTCAGAAGTACAAGAACCAATAATTTGTTATCCCAATCCATTTAATTACACTGCCAATATAATTATTCCATCGTCTCTGAATATTATGGTAATTGAAATGCTCGACCTGCTTGGAAGAAAAATAGAAATCAAAAAGAAAATCACAAAAGAGAATGGCAAAACTGTTGTAACCATTGAACGCAATAATCTGCCAGTAGGAATTTATCTCTTGAATATTAAAACAAACAATAATATATATTCTCAAAAATTAGTAATCACTAACTAACACTAATACCCAAACATCATGAAAAAGATTCTTTATTTCCGCTCGTTCTTATTAGCAGTAATGTTCATTCTTACATACAGCAATAACATCATTGCACAAAACAACAACCAGCAATTCGGTCCTATCTGGGACAAAGACCAGCCGAGTAAAAACATTTTTGAAAACCTTAACTACAACAATGTGGGAATCGGAACTATTACTCCTTCCGAAAAACTTCATGTGAAAGGTAATTTAAAAGTGGAAGGAAAAATCTTTGCAGACAGTATGAAAGTAAGTCGTATTCTTCCACCCGATGGAGACAGCCTTATTCATTTCGGACCAACATCTGTTACTGTAGATATACTTAACAACCGCATATTCTGGACTCCTGCACCGCCATTCGGTATTGTAAAAGGATTAACCATTGCCAATGGAGCATCCAGTGCATTGGGGAATAATGCAATGGCATTGGGAAACAATGTAGTTGCCTTCGGAAATAACTCAATGGCGCTGGGAAACAATATAAATACAGGTTTTGGCGCAACCAATTCATTTGCAGTAGGGCAGGGCGTAACTAATAATATTGCTAATACCTTTCAGTTAGGATTTGGCGGCATCACATTTTTTGCCGATGCAACAGGTGTTGGAATTAATAATCTTACATCGCACACTCAAACTTTAGATGTAAATGGCACTGCCCGAATCCGTAATCTCACAGGTACACCTAATAATTTTGTTGTAACATCCGAAACCAATGGCACGCTTCACAGCATTGCTTTTACAGGCAGTGCAACCGATGTACTTCTCGGCAACGGAACTTTTGGACCTATTTCTGCTGCTGCCAATGCATGGCTGCTTAATGGAAACATTACAGCTTTTCCAAACAATGTTTTTGGAACACTCAATTCTACTGATATTAGGATTTTTACAAATGCTACACAAAGAGGTATTATTACAGCTGGAGGATTATTTGGCTTCGGTCCTGCTGCATTTATTCCCACTTTCCGCCTCGATGTAGTGAATAACATTAACATTGCCCCAACTAATTTCTTCGATGAAGGATACCGCATTGATGGCAAGTTGGTATTATACATTCCCAATGATAACAGCGGAGCAAACAACACCTTTGTAGGTCGCTCTGGAAATATAAGTGCAAATCCTGGAAATGACAATACATATGTTGGATTTAGAGCT